>JAPUKI010000157.1 GCA_027295745.1 Acidobacteriota bacterium | reverse complement strand
AGGTTATTTCAACTCTCTTGTTTAGTTTTCAATTCTTCCCAGAGTAGTGAAAAAAAGCTGGGATTTCCGGAATTGCTGGGACGGGCTGTTGAAATAGTCGGCAAAATTCCAAAGCATTGCCGGGACGGGCAACCTCGCAGTCGTTTATAAAGAAGCACTATGATTCAAACACTCGCTTCCTTTGTCATCCTGCTGGTAGCAAACCTTGTGCTGCTGGCTGCTTTTCTCGTCGTAAGTGGTTTCCTGGGATAAGCCGACTACACTGATGGCTGAGGTAATTGTCAAAGCGCTGGTCATACTTTCTGTCGCCTATGTCGCCCTTTCGGTGCTTGATGCCATGCATCAGAACTGGTTGAGAAGCTGTCAGAAGGAAAAGCTAAGCAAACTGGCTGAACTTTTGGGTGAGCTTGTAATCGTTGTGGTTGGGTTGTTTGTGTTTGTTCTCGCTGGACGATGGGCGTTTTGATGGCATCCAGCTTGGCCGGTCCCTGAAGGTCTACCCTCTATAAAACCCACGGCTTGTCGGAGGCACGGAACAACCCCTCTTGGTAAGGAGAAGGCATCATGCATCGTAAGGGAAGACATTTCATCGGTCGTTTCCTGATCGTAGGGATAGGCTGGACGCTCCTAGTGATCATCGTCGGCAGCATTGGTGTTTATTTTTCCTGGAACATGGCCATGCCTGAACTGTTTGGAGCGGTTCGCATGAGCTTCAAGAACGCTTTTGGCTTAGTGCTCCTTGCCTCCATGGCTTCATGGGTCATGGGTCATGGGGTAGTCGGGCGCCTCCACCGTCGCCGAAGAATGTGGAAGGAAAAAATGTGGAAAGAGATGAGGGATAAAAAGGACCACGATTGTTCCGACCACAAGTAGGAGCTGACCACCCAATCCTGGACATCACCGGAACCTGACTCCTGCCCTTGCCCGGCTTTTCCATTGCCTTTAACCCTCACCCGCGTTAGCATCTACGAAAAAGCATATCCACACCTTTGGCAGGCGAAAATAAATCCCGAAGAAGCGTAAAGATGAATCTTCTGAGAAGGGCTTTTCTCAAACACTCTGTGGCCAGTCTGGCGGTTTTGAGTTTCTTACGATCAACTAAGGCCTACGCCGTGACCATGGGAAACGCTAAGTTTGTAGACGTGGATGGGATCAGGACCAGATCCTTTGAAGGGGGAAGTGGAGAAGCCATGGTGCTGGTTCACGGAGGCCACTTCGGTTCGACTTCTTCTGCCGATGGTTGGGCAAATATCTTTGATCATTTAGCCTCGCACTTTCATGTGTATGCCTTAGACAAACTCGGAAGTGGGTATACGGATAACCCCCGAAGCGATGCCCACTACACGATGGAGGCAGTCATCCGGCATGTTTATAGGTTTATGGAGACCGCTTGGAATGTGCACTCAAGGAATCGGGGGCCGACGATTTGACCGTCATTACCTCAACCGGAAGCGAACTGAAGCTTGCGAAATCGGAAGTTCGCAAGGTCGAAACAGAGGATGGTATCAGAGATGGTGTATTGATAGGCGCAGCCGGTGAGGGGGCTGACTACACCACAACCCCCACCAGCACTGGATTTTAGCCTGTGTAGTCGTTGTAGTCACCCTTTGCGGGTGTAAGGAGGGGGGTGGTCACATGCTGGGCAGGTATTCCACATACCAATCCCAATAACCAGGAACGGCAAAGAGAAACCAACAGAAAGGCAGAATATACAGGTCTGGAAGAAGGCAAATTACTACTGCCTTCAAGAAGTTTTTGTAGTCAGTTAGAATGTCCCTGAGGGAGGGTGTAACTGCTACCGCACCAACGACTGATATCACTACTACGACATGAGACGCTATCATATAGAACGTATGCACTGCCCTGACTGTCACGGACATCCCAGCCAGCCCAAGGGGTGAGAGAGTCCGCTCGTTAACCACCACATCGTAGAGAGCTAAAATAGGAAGCAATACCACCACAAGGAGAACTGCAAGAAGTATTAACGTGCCGACTCGCAACGAACCTTCCACGATTACTAGTGAGTATATCCAAACCAGCTAGCCCCCCCCTTATACCCTCAAACGCTGGCTACACTGACTACATGCTCTGCAAGTCCGGTTTCATGCGGGTTTGGGTGTAGTCGCCGCAGGCAGTCAGGAAGATACTTCCTCTTGTACCTCTTTCGAAAAATGTGGCGCCACCGACTGATACAAGGCTGGAAAGTTTTGTCGGATTATTTTCACGGCTTCAATGGCCGCTCGCCGCTCTACACTCTGGCCCATTCTATGGATATTCCCAAGCCGGATCAGTAATACTTCTAAGGCCGTCGTCTCAGCATAATGTTTAGTGGCCTGCCAGTTTTTTCCTGCGAACAAGACGATCCCCGCTGCCATTACGATGTTGGTGATGCTCAAGGTAAGTTCTAGATATGTCATAGAGCGTTCGATTTTACACAATCAGAACCACGGGGCAGCTCCAAAATTGCTAAAATTATTTTCAGCTCGCCAGGAGTCCCAAGCGGCTTTTTCCAGGGCGCGCATGTGCAGGCACCATACCATCTGGACATCAAAGGAGACAGGACTCCGGCCTTCGGTGATTCGTCTTTGGTGAATCGACGCATCCCCTGCCTCGATTCGACTTCACAAGGCCGTTTAGAAATGCTGTCGAGAAGGCTGGAATTGACAACTTCCGCTTTCACGACCTTAGACACACCTTCGCATCACACCTGCTGATGTCTGGAGTGGACCTGATGACTGTGAAGGAACTGCTTGGTCATGCCAGTGTGACGATGACAATGAGATACTCCCACCTGGCTCCTGACCATCGCATGAGAGCCATCAAAACCCTCGATACTGCCTACCCAACTGACACAAACAGTGACACAGTGGAAACTTCAGGAGGAATCAATCACGCTAAGTGATTGATTCGTTGGTGGGCGGTACTGGACTTGAACCAGTGACCTCCTCCTTTCAAGGGAGATCTTGGGTGTTTTCCCAACTGCTTCTAGGTCAGTCGACTAGCCGATACTAGCCTTTATCATCAATCAGTTACACCTAAACTATGAGTCCGTCTGAGTCCTGGTTAGTACCCGTTGGTGGTGGGTGTTTGCATCACGTTGGCAGTTTGCCGGGATCACTACTCAACGCGATCTCAGAGCTGATCGGTCACACTTCAACCAGGATGACAGAGCCTTATCTGACAATCGAAGATGAGTATAAAAGGAAAGCAATTCAAAGTTTGGACGGGTTGTTTGCTCGCTGAGGGACTCGAACCCCCGACCCCCTGGATGTAAGCCAGGTGCTCTAGCCAACTGAGCTAAGCGAGCATATTTACCTCACCATAACGTCACGCCGGCTCTCAGGACTTCTATATCTCCTTACCTGCCAATAACTTGCCAATCCATGCAACTCCTTGTAAGGGAGGCGCTCTGCCAGCTGAGCTAATCGCCCACGGTGATTGGGGAGGGGAGGAGTATAACAGAAGGAAGGAAGCGCTCAATTATTCTAGCCAGTGCTGCGCTTACATCTGCTCCCGCAGGAAGGTCTTGAGACGGTTCTCCAGTTCCTTCGGGATTTCTACTTGCTGATCTCGCAGTTGCTGGGCCATCTTCGAGCAGTCTCGATACGACTCCAGAAAGTTGAGGCAGGGAGGACAGGCAGCGAAATGCTGGTCTAGTTTCTTCTGGGTCTCAGAATCGAGATTGTCCTCCAGATAATCCATCAACAAGTCAAAACAGTCCTTGCACTTCAAATCGTTTCTCATCCTCTGCCCTCAAGATAGTCTGCCAATTTCTTGCGCACGGCGAGCCGACCCCGGTGAATTCGAGTCTTGGCGGTGGCTTCTTTGAGCCCCAGTAGGGAAGCAATCTGCTTGATCGGATACCCTTCGGTATCCCTCAGGACCAGCGGGACGCGATATTCAAAGGGTAGCGACTGGATGGCCTCGTAAAGCTGGTTTGCCAGCTCTTCATTCAGAATGACATCCTCTGGATCCACGGACCAGCGGAAGACCGGACTTTGAAGGTAGCCATCCTCGGAGAAGGTGGGAGCGAAGTCCTCCAGTCGGATCTCCCGTCCACGACTGACCCGGCGTTTTCTCAGCCACATGATGGAGTTATTGATGGCGATCCGCTTCATCCAAGGCCAGATGTCACTCTCTTGGCGAAAGGTGTCGATCTTTCGAATGACCCTGAGCAAGGTGTCTTGCAGAATCTCCTCAGCATCAGGCGGATTCTTAGTGTAATTGAGGATCACGCCAAAGAGAGGTCGAGAGAACTGCTGAATGAAGTCATCAATGACTTCTGAATCAGCATCCTTGAGTCCCTGGATGATCTGCTGCTGTCCTAATTCCTTGGTTTTCATTTACCGCCTTCTAACCACTACCATACAGAAAAGCTCTTCCACTGGGAAGTGCCCCTCCATTGCTTTTCCGTCTCTGGAGTTGATACGATTCGGGTATGAAGTGGCTGATTCTCCTTCTGTCTTCCGGGGTGGCGATGGCCTCTTTGGAAGCCGAGTCCCTGGCCGTCAGTCCACCTGGAGCCACTCAGACTCCAGAGTATTTCAAAGCATTTGAGTTCAGGGAAGACAAGGAAAATTTAACCCGAGTCGTTCTGCGAAACGGTTTGACGATTGTGATCGAAGAACAGGCGCTGGATCCGCTGGCGACTGTGGTGACCTATATCCGGGCAGGTCACTCACAGGAAGAGGCAGGGAATATCGGGGTCACTGACCTTCTCGAGCGGCTCTATCGGCATCGAAGCGAAGTGGTTTCGGAGATGGTTGGCCTGGGAGCGGTGCTGAAGATCACCACCCGCTACGACAGTACTGTATTTTCTTCTTCTGTTCCGGCTGAAAATGTTCTCAAGACTCTGGAGTTTCACGCCGCATTGTTGCAGGCTCCTGAAATTGATTTAGGTGCCATCGGCCGGGAGGTAGAAATCCTCTTGCAAGAGAGACTCCTCCAACTGGATCTGCCACAGGTCTTTGCCAGGCAGAAACTCCTGGAGTTGGCCTATCCGGAGCAGCGATGGGGAGATCCGCTTTCTTTGGAGAAAAGCTTCACGTGGATGGCACAGACGGATGCCACCCTTCAGCAGCTGACTCGTTTTCATGAAGCTCATTACTACCCTGGAAATGTCATACTGGTCGTCTCAGGAGCGGTGCGCCGGGAGAGGATCCTGG
>JAPUKI010000156.1 GCA_027295745.1 Acidobacteriota bacterium | reverse complement strand
CGTCCAGCCGGACAGCTGTTCTTGCAGTCTTTGCCCGATCACCGAGGAGGGCCTAATCTCCACCAAGCGGCGATATTCCTCAGCGGCAGCCTGGAAGTCGCCCTTTTCCGACAGAATCCACCCCAGGATGTAGTGGGTCAGTGGGTAACGTTTTGCGCTGCTGCTCCTTTGGACCTGTAAGGCTGACGCTTCGGCAATATCCAGCCTTCCCAAGGAGCTGTTGGCCAGAGCAAAAAAATAGTGAGCTCTGATCAGCTGGGAGTCGAGTTCAAGAGCCTGTCCGCTCAACCGAGCGGCTTCCTCCCAATGTTCCTCGTCTATTTCCAACATAGCCAATGCAATATAGGGCTTGGCGTACTGCGAATCGGCGGCCATGGCCAACTCAAAGGCCTGGCGGGCAGCGGGCTGGTCTTTAAGTTCCAGACGGACCTCACCCAGCAACTGCCAGGCCGCAGCAAACTCGGAGTAGATCTTCACAGCCTTCTCGAGTTCCTTGCTGGTCTTCTTCAAGTTGACCTTTTTCTTGCCCAACTCCTTCAAGGCTTTCTCATACGCCTTCTTGGCATCTTTGGGAGCGGCCAGGGTCTTTAAGCTGATGGTGGCAGTCTCCGCTCTGACTGAGCGGTGCAGCACAATAACACCTACGTCAGGGTCGTCCAGAGCGCGCCGAGGGCCCAGGCGAATCTTGTCTGATCGGAAACCTGCCAGCTTCGCCTCCAATTCACAGGCGCTGAGATTGACCGAGTCGTAACGGATCGATGATTCCAGGCTGGGCCCAAAACTACTGTTGGTGCCGCTGCCGGCACCAACCAGCCCACCCGCGAATGGCGAAGAGGCTATCGACGCATCAGTGGGCAACCGGTTATTGGGACCCGAACCTGCAAGGTTGATCTGAAAACTGAAACTACCTTCGCCAGAGGTGAAGACCTGCTCGATGGTCGTGCCCTGACAAATCAATTCGACCTGCGTGGATACTGCAGGCGGCTCGCCATCATCCAAGACAACCTTTCCGGAAAGAAACAGCGGCCTCTTGAACCGAGACTCTTGGGGGCGCCGATGGTCGTGAGAATCGCTCCGCCCGCCTGATGAGGACCCTTGGTCCTGGCCCTGGTCTTGGGCCAGCCCCCAACCCGAAAGCAAGCCAAGGAACATGAATACGAGAGTCACCCGATAACCCATAAGAGCCTCCTTAGACGAAGAGAAGAATGGGCGCTTGTTAATGGTGCCACTTTTACTATAGTTTCAGCTTCTTGTCCACATCGTTCGCCATCCTCAGCAAGGGCGAAGGTTGATTGGAGAGATTTTATTGAACCTTTTTGCCAATCTGGCGTCTACGGATAAACAGATGGTGTGGGGAGGGGACAGTATCTTCTCTCCTTCTTGAAAGCCCAATGGAGAACCCCCAGTTACTGGCTGCCTCCCCGCCCGTCCACCCCGATTCTCCCCCACCCCTACTCATTCAAGCACCTGTCAGGTGCTGCATTGTTAGCCCGGATGATGCATAAATTCTCTACTGCACCGAAGAGAACCTATGCATGATTCGGGTTAGGAGCCTGTCCGAGTAATAGATAGGGTCGAAAAAATCCTGGCGGAGAGGGGGGGATTCGAACCCCCGGTGCCGTTTCCAGCACAACTGCTTAGCAGGCAGCCCTGTTCAACCACTCCAGCACCTCTCCGGATAGGGACGACTCCAAAAGTGCTCCGAAAGGATGCTGCATTGTAGAAAATGCCGGAGTTCCGGTCAAACCTACCCTCAGCGGTGCTTAGGGGAGTGTTGCTTCAACTTCCCGGCTCAAACTAAAGCTGAACTTGTGCTCAGGCTGAAATTCGACTTCCTTTCCCTTGGTGGTCAGCACGGTGGCCGTACCGGCCCCGCCCCCAACCGCAGCGCCGACGGCGACACCCTTTTTGCCCCCGATAATTCCGCCCAACAATGCCCCTACACCGGCAGCGCCGCCGATGACCTTGGCATCTCGGCCCTGGGTACCTTCCGCCTGAATGGTAATATTTCCGGTCCTGACCCGAAGCGGCTCTTCCCGAAGACGAAGTTCTGTCAGGGTGATGGTCATCTCGGCCCGGCCCTCGACCCGCCCTGACCCTTCGGCGGCCAACAGAGTACCATAGGCTTTCGCTCCCTCCGGAAACACCACCTTCCCATCAACGACCACATCCTGGTCCAGTATGGCGACGAACTCATCGCCGGCTTTATGGGTCCGGGTACTCATCGGCTCTGCCAAGCGGACCTCCAGCACGGTCCCCACAGGGACCCTGATTGTTACAGGTTCAGGGGGGGGGAGTGGTTCGGCGGCTACGGATTCGCTCACAAACTCCTGCTGCTGCTCAGCTGGCGGAGAAGAAACTTCAGCTTCTGCCCCTGGCTGTAGCTGCTCAGGCAGGGACGCTTCTTCGCTTTCAGCTGGACCGGAAAGGGACTGCTCGGACGGCTGTTGGGCCTCCTCTGAAGTCCCACCGCAGGCAAACAGGCCGATCAACGAAAGAATTGGGACGATAGTCGGATGTCTGAACATAGATTTCTCCTCATCTAGATTGCAGTCTAGCCGGGATTATGCATACTCCCGGCTAAGGATGCCTTGAGAGGGGACAAGTTACAAAGAAGTACAGAGACACTCTAGGGCTGGGCTACGAAACTTCGCACAGCCACAAGGGGGGCCAGTGGAACTGGGTGATGGAAACACTCCTCTGGCTGAGTGTGGACTGTGCCATCTCGATGGCTTCCGGAAGGCTCTTTGCGGTATCGAATCCAAGGGTGGTAGCAACCTCTTTATCCCGTGCCTTGACCACGATGATTTTGCTCAAATACTCCATGGCATAGCACCCCCAATACCACATGTAAAAAGGGTGGGCTCCGTGGTACGCGTAAGAATTGCGGAAAAGGTCAATATAGCGCTCGTTACAAGCGAACTCCTCTTCATATTTCTCGATCTCAGCAGCCACCTTGGTCTGGGTCAGGACACGATCGAAGAACTCGATATAGGAGGGATGATGAAGGGGATGAAACATTCGTTCCAGCGGATGAAAGAGAATCATGACCCCACCTCGACGCACCAGCGGCTTTCCAATATAGAGGTTAAAGAGGTAACCCGCCGTCAAGTTCACGATCAACAGAGGGTTCATCATGGAATTGACGTTGTAGGGGCCGATATAGGGAACTCCCGCCAGCAGGACATCGGACTGCCCCTCAACCGGCACGACCTGTTGCTTCAACACATTTTCAAGGGTCTTTTCATGCACCGACTCGTTCTTTCCCGCCTGGATGCTGGTCATCCCGTAGGGAGCCCGCATCTGCATGAAAGCCTTGCGCCTGACTGAGGCCGGCGTCATCGCCAAAACCCCCCTACTCACATGCAAATTAAGCTTGTCGAATGCATTGAGGTGGCGTTCCTGCTTTTGGAGAAAACCGAAAGCTTTGGGAAAAGTGTTGGTGTCCAATGTGGTTTCGATGTGGAAAATATTTTGGTTCTCTTCAAGGACCTTCCCCATGCGACCCAGCACATGATGCAATTCCGAACTGGGAGGATGCATATAGGATTGGGAGTGCATGAGGGCATGGACGTTGTGGTGATGCTTCAGACTACGGTAGGTGGAAAGTCCGGTGAGAACAGACTTGTTTCCACCGTCCATGCTGGACAGGTTCATGTTGACATAGATGAGAAGATCGGATTGGGCTGCCCGGCCGTTGATCTCCACGACCTCCCCCTTTTCCGTCTCTCCAAGGTACTCGATGTTTTCCTTATCCTCCGCATCGTGGTTGTACAGCCTATCGGGATAAAACGCATCAAGCACCTTTGCCCCGACACAGTGGCGGATTTCCGCCTCTGTCATTCTTCGATGCAAGCCCGTTGCCACAATCAGGTGGATGTCCGTGACCCCGCCACTTGCCAGTTTTTCCAACACCACTTCCAAGATCAACTGTCGCAGGTCCGGCCTTCGCATCGGAGGCAGAGGCAACGAGAGGTCATCAAAAGCAACCGTTACCTTCATCCCTGGTCTCAGCTGTGCCGAGAGAGGTGGGCATCCCAGGGGATTCTCAATGGCTTGCTCCGTCGCAGCCTTGACGGCCGTGATGGCTTCCAAAGGAGGCGGGGCATAAACAACGCGGGTTCCCTCGGGTACCTCCTCATATAAGAAGTGTTCCGCGTAGTGAAACAACAGCTTCTCGCCCGGCTTTGTGTAATAGATGCAGTTGTTACTCATGGCTGTGCGGGCTACATCACTCGAATTGAAACACCGTTTTGATGACCTTCGACTGGCCCGTGTTCAGAGCACACTGGACCGCGGCTCGATAGTCCTTCAGAGGAAATTTCGCTCCCACGATCCCAGCCAGGCTATCCCTCTGGGCAACCAAGAGCTCCAACGCTCTCCGGAAAGTGGCGTGCTCGCTGGTGTAGCTGCCTCTGACCACGAGCTCCTTGTGCCAAATTGCTGTCCAGTCGATATGGCGTGGAATGCCCGGCATGCCGACCAGAATAACCGAGCCCCCGCCGCGCGTAAACCGCAGGGCGTCGTCAATGGTTCGTCCTGACCCCACGCAGTCAAAACAGATATCGGCACCTCCAACTGCAGTAGGCCTTCCAAACTCTGGGTTATACAAGCGTGCGTTCAGAATTTGCGCGAGTTTCGGGTAAGGTGCTCCTGCTTGAACCACAACATCGGCGCCCAGACGATCGGCAACCTCCCGCTGGTGGGGATGTTTGGCTACCATGACAACGCGACAGGCACTTCCCACCCCTCGGATTGCTGCCAGCGTGAGGGCTCCCATGGAACCACATCCCAGAATGAGGACCGTGCAGTCATCTGCCAATGGAGCCTTCCGCACGGCCTGCAACGCACAACTCAGTGGCTCCGCAATCACAGCCTGTTCATTGGAAAGTTGGTCAGGGACTGGGTGGAGTTGTTTGTAGTGAGCCACAAAGCTCTCACTCCAACCACCGCCCGTATCCCGGCAATAGCCCGTCTGAATCCCCGCTGAAATGTCACCTCCGTTGAAATTCACGCAAAGAGAACTGTTTCCTGTCTGGCAGGGTTCACACT
>JAPUKI010000155.1 GCA_027295745.1 Acidobacteriota bacterium | reverse complement strand
CCTGTTCATTCCATTCCTCCTTCACTCATTTCGCCTGGTTTCCCCCGAGGCCTGTCCTTACAACCTTGATGGCCAATTCAAGGCTCAAATGGGTGTCCTCGGCGCGGTAAACCTCGCCCAAACCGCCCTGGCCGATCTTTTCGATGACTTTGTAGTGGCTGATGGTGGTGCCGACCATGAAGTTCCCCTCCCACAATGCAGTTGCTCTCAATGTTAAATCTTCAGGGGGTGAAAAGGCAATCAAAATTGGCCGTCTATGAGTTTAACTTGGCTGGCATGAGTTGGAGTGAGTTTGTTGCGGGCACACTTCAGGCACCACACCCTGAAGCTCTCCGCATTTGTCCCTTTGCGGGATACCTAAATAAATATTCATGAAAGAATTCGAAGCCAAGGAGAGGGAAGAGTGCTCATTTCGTGATGTATCTCGTTTGGTTACTCAGGGCTCAAGATTCATCCGCCGCCGCAGGTCGATGAAGCGAGGGTTGTCGCGGAGGGGGTCACAGGCTAGTTCTACTCACCCCTCTTTTCCACCTTTCCCACTCACCCTCACTTAAACTGTCCACAAACACCTGTTCATACCCACAAACACCTGACGCCACCCCTCACAAACCGCTCCTTGACCTCTTTTATCCCCCCAAATACAAACGGTCGAGAAAGGAAATTCCTCTTCACCTTTCACCTTGCCGGAGGGGGAGCTTTTCTACCCCAAGGGGCGTATACTATCGCTGACGAAAAACCAGTGCCCAAGGGGCCGTCCAGTGAAGAACACTCCAGTCTTATCCGGCTTTTCTGTAAACTTCTCCAGGGGAGAAAAGATCAGCGGATGAGCAAAACCTGGTAATGGATTTCGCTCTGTGCCCATGATTCAGCCATCTGTTGCAAGCAGAATGTATTCTCATCCACTTCAGACTGTGCAGGCGAGATCAGCCCAACTCAAGGGAAAGGAAGGCAAATAATGAAAGGCCAGTGGTCAAGATTGACTCTCTCGTTGCGCATTTGGGGAACCTTGGGGCTTTGCTGTTCATCCCTGTGGGCGGCGGATGACTTCAGCGACCGCCGCGACCGGCTTATGGCCCGCCATCGGGATGGTCTTATCCTGGTGGAAGCCCGCTCCCAACCACCGGAAAAGTCATCCAATGGCTATCGTGAAGAAGCCAATTTCTACTATCTGACCGGTCTGGACCGGCTGGGTGCCGTACTGGTTCTGGATGCTCCGAAGAGGGAAACCTGGCTTTTTGTCAAGGACGACCCTGTGCAGCTGGAGGGATTCCACCATGTGGCTCCATCCGCTGAGCTAGTCCCCTTCGTCACAGGCCGACTCGAAGAGGCTGTTGGACGCCTTTACCACAGCCAGTCAGCCTCTTCCTCCTCCGCGCTTCAGGGACGCTTCGAAAAAGCCCAGTGGGCTTCAGTCGACTCAACACTGCAGGAGATGCGCTGGGTCAAAAGCAGCTCCGAGGTCAAAGCCTTACGAGGAGTCGCCCGCTCCAGCACGACCGCGCTGCGGGCTGCCATGCGAATGACCCAGCCCGGTCGAACTCCGCGGGAATTAGAGACTGAGGCCATTGCCGCCTGTGTTCGCAGTGGCGGCCAAGGTCACTCCTCCTGGCCGCGCGTGATGTCAGGACCCTATTCTGCTGAAACCACCGATTCAGGTGCCGCTTTGGATGACCCGTTTTTGAACCGCACCATGCAATCGGGAGAGATCGTTTCCTTCGACATTGGTTGTGCCCGCGATCACTATCAAGGTAACGCAGCCAGGAGCGTTCCCGTCAGCGGCGAGTTTACCGATGGTCAACGTGAGACCTGGGATCTTCTGGTTAAGGCCTTCCAGGCAGCTCGCTCGTCCATCCGTCCCGGCGTTTCCGCGGACCAGGTGGCAGCCGCCTATTATGATGTATTTCGAAGTGCCCGAGTGGCGTCCGAGATGGCTCGCCAGGCCCGCCTCTCCGAAATAAAGGAGGCCGAGTCAACGGGTACGCCTCTGCTGTACAGCGTCGGTCTGGAAACCAAGGAAGCTCTGCAGGATGACCTTCGTTCCGGCGCCGTGGTGGCACTGGAGGCACGGATCGCCCTCCCACAAAGTCAGCTCGGCTTCCACCTGAAGGACATGTTGCTGATCACCCGGGATGGCAACCAGCTGCTGACAGCCGGACTCCCCTACGGAGCAGACGAAGTGGAGACCTTCCTGGCCACCCCAGGTTACGCTCCCTATGTCATTGAAGACATCCACAACCACCTGGACCCTCTGCCCCGCCATGGTCTTGAAAACCTGATACGCCTGATGAACATCCATGGAATCGCCAGGTCGGTTATTTTTCGCAGCCGACAGACCAACTCCGATTTCGTCCTGCAGGCCGTTGCCCGCTATCCCGATCGGCTGATCCCCTTCTACCGGCCCAATGTGTACCAGGTGCCGGAGGCCTGGTTGAACAACGACCCGGAGATTCTGGCTGAACTGGAGCGTGAACTCTCTTCAGGACGTTTTCGTGGGATTGGTGAGGTCAACAACGTGCGCTACCCGCTCCAATCGCTGGGCGTCGAGGGGGGATGGGGCAAGATGCTTCTGGCCACCGAAGTCTCTCCGCTGGCTCCCATGATGATCAGCATGTTTCGCCTCGCCGAAAAGTACGACTTGTTCGTCAACCTTCACAACGAGGTGTACTACTACAAGGAATTGATGCAACTGCTGGAGCAGTTTCCCAATGTCAAGGTTCTCTGGTCGCACGGTGGTGGGGTGGATTTCTACGGGCTGGATATGGCTTTGCTTCACCACCCCAACCTGTACATCGACTTGTCGGGGCGGGTGTATTACCAAATCGATTCATTCCGTGAGGACTCCATCTTCTACGATGAGGCTCATGTCAAGACCGTCTGGCTGGAGCTGATCGAAAAGTATCCCGACCGATTTCTTGCCGGTTTTGATGACAACACGATTCAGTACAGCGGCCGTCCCCGGGCCGTCCAGTGGCTGGGAAAGCTGCTCTCTCAACTCACTCCGGCCACCGCCCGCCGGGTGGCTGGAGAAAACATGGATCAGCTGCTCTCCTCCACGGAAGAATAGAGGGGACAGTCTACTCTGTCCCCTTTTCCTCCCCTTTTTCGCACTCAGGTAGTGAAGATTAGATGAGGCTAAACCCGTTGCTCCAGTAGACGTATGTCTTGCCTGAAAGGAACGACTAGGTAGAAGGCTGCACCGACCCATCCCATGATCCAGTCCGCCCCCGTGTCTCGGAACATGCCTTCGGCAAGTCTTGGGGACTCGAACTGAGGCCTTACTAAGAACCATCGTCTTAAAAAGTCGGGCTCTGCTATACTTGAACCCTAATGAAGGTCATAAAGATCGCTCAGGTGCCGTCTCCAAGCGTGTCGGCAGATGCCAGTGTGCTCGATGCAGTCCGCACTATTCAAAGGGCCAAGAGTGGGGCCTGTGTGGTTCTGGACAACAACAAGTTAGTAGGAATCTTTTCCGAACGCGACCTCATGCTGCGCGTCGTAGCAGAAGGGCTCGATCCAGACAAAACCGCCGTGCGGGAGGTGATGACTACCAGTCTGGAGACCCTCACCACAGAGGCAGAAACTTCTGCGGCCCTGGAATTAATGGTGTCCCTGCACATTAGGCACTTGCCAATCTTAGAGAAGGATGGGAGCTTGGCCGGACTGTTGTCCGTCCTGAATCTCCTCCGAGACCA
>JAPUKI010000154.1 GCA_027295745.1 Acidobacteriota bacterium | reverse complement strand
TTTCAGGAGCTCGATCTGCAAAGGCGTTATGATTTCCCTGTACTCGGCATTCTTGAGCTTGTAAGGGGGTGAGGGGCCGGAAAACCGTCCTTTGCGCTTCTTGGTCTTCTCGGATTTAGCCACCGCTTGGAGGCCGCTCTTCTTGGGTGTGGCTTTGGACGCCTTGGAATGTTTTGGGGCTGACTTTATTGTCATAGTGCCCTCATTTGATGCCGGATACCCTTCTGTAGCTAACGATCATCTATTAAACAGGGGGTGATGTCTACTGGCAAAACTGCCAGTCGGGATCATTCATAGGTTCTGGTCACCAAGCAGGGAGTCACCGAATCTACGGCGACGCTAACACTATTGCCTTTCTCTACATTCTTGGAGTGCGAATATTGTTGCATCTGGCCAGCCATTAAGCAAGTATTGACGAGCAAGATTGACGATCATCTAAGGGGTTAGGCCATCAAGACAAGCGCAAGAGATGGTGCGGAAAAAAAGTGATTAAAACCAGGAGAGGAATCCGCGAGTGAGCTTGTCGCCAAAGATTCTGCTGGCCCTTGTCTTCGGCATCCTGTTCGGCCTGTTCGTCGGCGAGATAGCGGCACCTCTTAAGGTCGTCGGCGACGCCTTCATCCAGCTTCTGCAGATGACCGTGCTTCCCTACATCATGTTTTCGCTGATCACAAATCTGGGCAGGTTGAGCTATCAACAAGCCAAGACGCTGGCTGTCAAGGTGGGCAGTCTGCTTTTGCTCTTGTGGGGAATTGCCTTAATTCTGGTGTTCACGATCCCGCTTGCTTTTCCCTCCTGGGAGTCGGCTTCCTTCTTCAGTACGACGTTGGTTCAGGGAATTCAGGATGTCGATTTCCTGGAGCTCTACATTCCGGCCAACCCTTTTTACTCCCTGGCCAACAACATCGTGCCAGCGGTTGTTTTGTTCAGTGTCCTGGTAGGCGTGGCCCTCATCGGCATCGAGGCCAAAGATGCTCTCATCGACAACCTTACGGTACTCGTCAGTGCCTTGTCTCGGGTCACACATTTCGTGATTCGACTCACTCCAATTGGGATCTTTGCTATTGCTGCGAGCACGGCTGGCACCATGAGCATCGAAGAGTTTGGACGCCTGCAAGTGTTCCTGGTCACCTACGTTATGGCATCGCTCCTGGTGACCTTCTGGATATTGCCGGGTCTGGTGACCGCACTCACGCCCCTGACCTATAGAGAAGTCGTTGGATTGACCAAGGATGCCCTCATCACCGCCTTCGCGACCGGCAACCTGTTTGTCGTGCTGCCTATCCTCACTGAAAAGAGCCAGGAGCTACTGCGCAACCACGGGATGGGGGAGTCACAGTCTCTGGTGGGTGTGATCGTTCCTGTCTCTTTCAACTTCCCGAACACCGGCAAAGTGCTCACGCTCAGCTTCATTCTCTTCGCGGCCTGGTTCTCGGACACTCCCGTGACGCTGGCACAATACCCGACCTTTGCGGCGTCGGGACTGATCAGCTTTTTCGCCAACCTCAACGTGGCGGTCCCCTTTCTGCTGGATCTCCTGCAGATCCCTGCTGACATGTTCCATCTCTTCGTGGTCTCGAGCGTAGTGAACAGCCGCTTCGGCACATTGATCGCCGCCATGCACACCGTTGTTTTGGCCCTGGTCGGCACCTACGCCATCAGCGGCCAATGGGAAATCAGCTTCCAGAGGCTGCTTCGCTATGCCCTAGTCACTGTGGTCCTGACTGCTGTGACCATAGGGGGCACTCGTGGGTATTTCGCCTATGCACTCGAAAACGAATACCACAAAGATGAGATCATCGCCGGAATGCAAATGCTCCGCAACCCGGTGCCCGCCACGGTCCACGACTCACCGCCACCAGCGTTCGAGCTGCCAGGGGATGCGCGGGGTTCGCGGCTGGAAAGGATTCGCGAAGACGGGTCCATACGGGTCGGCTACCTTGCTGACCAGCTCCCCTTTGCCTACTTCAACGCGGCTGGGGACCTGGTGGGCTTTGACGTGGAGATGGCTCACACGCTGGCAAGGGAGCTGGACGCGAGACTCGAATTCGTGCCCGTCGTTTTCGACGAAGTCGCTGAG
Organism: Acidobacteriota bacterium; assembly: GCA_027295745.1. GTDB lineage: Bacteria > Acidobacteriota > UBA6911 > RPQK01 > JADFOI01 > JADFOI01. The sequence goes on along the minus strand of JAPUKI010000154.1, from coordinate 2,323 downwards.
TGCCTCAACTCGGGCTATTGCGACATCGTCATGTCTGGCTTGGGCATCACCACCAAGAGAGCTCAAGAGATGGCGTTCTCAACGCCCTACCTCGAAGGAACACTGTCCTTCATGGTCAGGGATCACAGACGAGGCGACTTCAACAGTCGCGAAGCTGTTCAGGGCCTGGATGCTCCCAGGATCGCCCTCCCCAACTTGCCCTATTTCGTAGAGTGGATTCGTACCTACTTACCACAGGCCCAGATCGTTTTGCTGAGCTCCTGGCCGGAGTTCTTTGAGAGAGAGCAGGAGGAAGATCTCGACGCCATGCTCACCGCCGCCGAGATCGGTTCTGCCTGGAGCCTGATGTTCCCAGAATACACGGTGGTGGTACCGCATCCGGACATTGTCCGACTACCCGCTGCCTACGCGATGCCACGCGGAGACCATGAACTGGTCAATTTCGTAAACAGCTGGATCGAACTGAAGAAGAGAGACGGGACCATCGAATCCCTATATGATCACTGGATTCTGGGCAAGACCGCTGTGAGGAAACAGCCTCGCTGGTCCGTGATCCGCGACCTCCTGCACTGGGTGGAATAAGCTGGCTGTGTCAGCTGATGACCACGAAATGACGAGAATCGAAAGGTCCCAGAGATGGCGAAGGTCGGTACTTATTCTCGGATTCAGCCTTCTAGGGACCTGCTGGCTAAACGCCGCTGGTCTGCCCTCAATCAAACCTTGCGATGATCCTTCCGTTCAAAATAAGACGGGCTACACAATGTGCTGGGATAACGGCTTGGTATTGGATGCTCCCGGGGGGAAGATTGAGCTCGTATTCGGCGCCAGGTTTCTCTACGATCTGGCCTGGTTCGGCCAGGATGATGCTCTGGAGGCAGGGTTCGGCGATATTGCCAATGACACTGAAATGCGGCGGGCCAGTATTACCATCGATGGCAAGCTGGGTGGTCGCATCGAGTTTCGGGTTCAGCCTGATTTTGCCGACTTTAACAATGAGACACGGGATGTCTATATCGGCTTCCTCAATATCCCGTTCTTCGGTAGGGTTCGCCTCGGGCGGCAGAAGGAACCGATCGGATTGAACGAACAAACCGGGCAACTCAACATCACGTTTATGGAGCGCTCTCTCAATTCCACCTTTACCTCTAATCGAACTGACGGAGTCTCCGCCTCCCGAAGCTTTCTCGATCAACGACTGGAGATGAAGTACGGTGTTTATCTTGGAGAGACATCGAGGGAGGGGGACAGGTCCACTCTGGCCCTGAAACAGGTCCGCCAGGTCTTTCAGGCCTTGGCCACGGCCCGACCGGAAGGGGAGCCGATCTGGCGGCAGCGATTCGAAGACCTGGAACGGGATCTTCTGGAACTCGATTTAACTTTGAATCGCGCCGTGACCGATACAAGACCGATCTTGGGATCCCATCCGGTCTATCAATACCTGGCTCGCCGCTACCAAATCAATCTTCGAGGTGTCCAATTCGAACCCGGAGAATACCCGGATGAGAGAAGCTGGCGAGAACTGAAACAGCTCCTGGAACAGCACCGCCAAGTGGATGCTCTGGGAAGATCAACCCCTGGAAAGAACGGTCGCTACGCTTCAGCAGCTTGGGGTCAAGAGCCTGGTCTTCGACCCCTGCGGCAACACTCCGAAGCAGGGAGACTTCCTGGATGTCATGCGCAGTAACGTGAACAATCTGGGGAAGGTTTTTGGCCAGGATACCAGTGATTAGGACCAGCAGATCCTCAGTCAGCCCCCATCAGTTGTTCCGCCGAAAACTGGTAACTTTGACAGTTGCGAAAGGGACTGATGTGGTCTAGAATACCGCGCATGAAGCGGGCTTACGTTACTAAGAGAGCCTTGTTGATTCTGGGCCTGGTGCTGCCAGGCATTTCCTTTAATCGATCAGAACCAAAGGAGAAAAAATGAATTTCAGAAAAACGTCATCTCAACGGGTCTTTTTGGCCTTGATTCCAACTCTTCTGTTGGCGGGCAGCTGGGCCTGGGCACAGATGGAAATTGAAACCGAAGTCAAGAGAGGAACGGTGTTGTATGCCAAGGGAAACAGCGTTATGGTCCGGGAACCCTCGGGTGACGATATGCTCTATACTGTTCCTGAAGATTTTCGAGTCAGAGTTGACGGCAGGGATGTGCCCGTAAGTCAGCTGAAGGCGGGGACGGAACTGATAGCAACCATCACCACCATCACAAGGCCTAGGACTGTGCAAACCACTGACGTGATACGTGGCACGGTATGGCAAGTGGTGGGCAACAGCGTGATGGTCACTCTGGAAAACGGTGAGCGGAAACAATACGTCATCCCAC
>JAPUKI010000153.1 GCA_027295745.1 Acidobacteriota bacterium | reverse complement strand
AAAAAGCGGCCAGGTCCTCAGCATCATCGGCAAGACTTAACTTTACCGCTTCGTTCACAAGGTCTGACACGGATCGATCCGTCTCGGCAGCCTTGATCCGCAGTGCTTGGTGGAGTCGAGGGTCGAAATAGACCGTTGCTCTTTTCTGTGCATTGCCCATAGCGCAATTTTAACGTCTTAGCGTTATAACGTCAACCTAGAACTGTAGCAGGTGGGTGTACTTGACGATGATGGCTCGGAATAGGTCGGTGCCCGAACCGGTGAGTCGATCCTCCGTGAAGACAAGGCTCAGGTGACTGAGAGGATGATGTTCCCAATTGAAGCGAATGTTGGTGAGCACCTTTGAGGTGGTACTGTTGTACTGGAGGAAGGTGTCGATGAACATGGTAGGGCTGAAGGAGTAGTTGAAGCGCAGGCTGTACAGATCGGCCTGAAACTGGCCGGCGTTGACGTTCACTGAATTATATTCGTAAGTCACCTCGGTCACGATTCGAGGCCTGACGGAAAGGCCCCCTCTCATCTTGGCGCTGGTTTTCCTGCCGTCGAAAAAGTCTCCCCGAAACAGTTGCAGAGAACCATAGAAGAGCTTGCTGCCGTCTGAGGCGTAAGCCAGTCCCCAATCATTGAAGAAGTAGTCTCCCGGGGCGATGGTGACGTCCGGGTGTATGGCGAAGGGAAGTAACAGTCGTTCAAAGTGCGGGTTATAACTGAGCTCGAAGCTGCCTCCGTCTCTGAAGAACATCTCGAAGGCGTAATGCCCGTTTTTAGTGAGAGTGCGGTTCTGGCGATCTGTAAAATACTTGAGCTCGATGTGAGGATGCAGTTCCCGGATGTACCGATCTCCTTTGGTTCTCGGCTTTAAACCAAGGTTGTACTGATAATTTCGAACTCCCCGGCGACGCACAAAGCCCACCTCGGGATTGAAGTTGGTGCCAATGTCGGCAAACAGTCCCTGGGTATACCAGTAGTCGTCGTCCCACCTGCTGGAGATTTTGGTATGAACAGTCTCTCCGTCAAGGCCTGGAGTTTGAGTGGAGGCCACGAAGGCATTGATGCTGAGCTTTTGCTGAAGCAGCAGATTGGCGTCCAACCCGTAGGTGCGGTTGTAGTCTCCAGACTGCCCCCCCGCCCGGTTAATAAAGATGGCGCCAATCTGTGAGCGGGCCAGGATGTTGCCCCAAAGGCGGGCAACGGTGAAGTTGTTGGAAGGGGAATCAATCGTCTCTTCCTGGTGAATATTCAGCAGGCCCAGGGAAAAGTGTCCGAGCTGTCCCGACAGTCGGGCTCCGCCCAGCAGGGGTAGGGCCTGACCGTCTGAAGAGAGTCCAATCCGTCGGCTGTAGAACAATTGGCTCTCTTCGCTGCGGGTTCCAGGACCCCTCTCATTGGGGACATCACCCATCCGGAAGAGGGTGGCATTTTCCAGAAAAAAGTCTCTCTTTTCCGGGAAGAAGAGACTAAAGCGAGTCAGGTTGATCTGTTGGGTGTCCACCTCCACCTGAGAGAAGTCGGTGTTGTAGGTCAGATCCAGGGTGAGTCCCCGACTCAATCGATACTTGACGTCCAGCCCCACCTCGGCGTCCAGACTGTCGTCCTCCAGGGGTCCCAACTCTCGTTGTGTAAAGTCGGTGGTGAAAAAGGGTTTGACCCTCAGATTGTGGCCGGCCTCGATATCCCTAACGCCCTGGAGCACCCCACCTAGGGAGATGCGGGAGAGGCGAAATCGGGGCGGGATGTGACTCCAGTGACTGTCTTCATTCTTGTGTCGAACTCTCCTTTTGAAATTGATTCCCATGGTCATATCGTTCTGAGAGGAGTAGCCCAGTGTCTTGAAGGGGATGACGATCTCTGCAGTCCAACCGTCCTCCTGCACCTGAATGGCGACGTCCCAGATGCCGTCCCACTCACGACTGAATGCCTGTCCGTCGTTGGAGACCTGAATGTCTTCCTTGGAAGCACCTGGATTAATAAAGAAGATAAAACCGTTGCGGTGGTCGTGCCAGGTATCCACGGAGACACCGAAGACATCGTTGTCGGTGGTGGTGAAATCACGGTTCAGACTGCTGATGACGATCTTTTTAGGGTCCTGATAGCAATACACTCCAAAGTAGAGATTTTCCTGGTCAAAGAGGATGCGCACAACGGTTTGGTCTGTAGCGAGTTCTCCTTCTCGAGGCATGGCCTGGACGAAATCGGTTAAGGGGGGTGCCAGGGCCCACCCCGATTCATCCAGCCGGCCGTCCACTTCAATGGGATCCTCAGTCCAGGTTGCCGTGGCCACCTTCTCTTCGGTTTCGGCTCCCAACACTGCGGCACAGAACAGCCAGGAAACGAGGATGCAAATCAGAGACTTCGCACAACTCATGGGCTGAAGGTAAAGGGAAAGCGGCGAGTCTAGCACATATCGAACAGGAGGATGCTCCTGGGCCGAATGGGGGTTGCCCCGGGAGTGATGGGGTCAGTTCCCATTATTGCCACTGGTTCACGGCATCTTGCATGGTCGTGGCCAACCAGTCAGCTTGCCGCTTGTCCTTGATGGAGCGGCCGAGACTGAGCTTCTTGGTGGCATTTGTGATGAGTTCGATGTTGTAATAAGGCGTGCCGGAGCGCCCACCGCTCTGCATGCCGATAGAGATCTGAATATCCTCCACCTGGGAGCAAGGGATGACCCTGGAAACTCCCAACCAGAGAAAACCACTGGTTACTTTCACCTGTCCTGACTCAATGAGCACCTTGCTCACGCCAAACCACAGTTGGAGGACTGCGTAGAGAAGGAGCAGATCAAAGAGGCCGAAAACAATGAGGAAGAAGACGGGGGCGCCTTGCGTCATCATGAACCAGATGACGGCAGACCAGATCGAGGTGAAGAGGGTTACCGCAACGGCCACTCCCACATTTCGAGCCGGGGCGAAGTAAACTTCTGTTCCACCCCGCTGGCCGGGCCTCACCGTGATGCCCCTGTGGCTGCCTGTGTGGGTGAGGTCCTCAGCCATCTGGTCCGGGACTTCAGCTTCTCTGGCCGGAGCGAAGTCTGGATCGCTCTCTGAAGTCCTGAAGAGGGGAACCTCAAATTGAGCTCCATAGTCCACACCGGG
>JAPUKI010000152.1 GCA_027295745.1 Acidobacteriota bacterium | reverse complement strand
TTTGAGATGCCGTGAATTCAGAGTCAGCGTGCACATCGTCTGTTTCCATTTAGAAAAGTATATAGGTTATGGTTCATACGTCCTATCTGTCTCCCACAATAAATTGAATGTTTTTCGGGAAAAAGTGTCTCCCATTTGTCTCCCACTCAAAGTCCTAATTCTTCCTAATACTTCGGTTTTTGTGTCGGCGAAAAACCCGGATAAGTCATTGATTTAAAATTGCTTTCCTAACATTTCCTAACGATTCGATTTAGGGTACTTTTTTTCTGCAAAACCTTTATTCGGCGGTTCGAATCCGCCCGCCGCCTCTTTTTCCGATTCTAAACTTCCTTTAAATTCTTTGAGACACAGCTTCTGTCCCCATCACTCCTCTTTTGTGAAGTTTGCAACAATTCAGCGAGTGCCCTATCAATTGCGGACGCTGGGTGAGATACTGTCTGCCCTATGATTGAGGTATTTGTCAAAGCGCTGGTCATACTTGCTGTTGCCTATGTCGCCCTTTCGGTGCTTGATACCATGCACAGGACTTGGGTGAAAAGCTGTCACAAGGAAAAGCTGGGCAAACTGGCTGAACTTTGGGGTGAGCTTGCAATCGTTGTGGTTGGCTTGTCTGTGTTCGTCCTCGCTGGACGATGGGCTTTCATCTAACCTGGCCGGTCCCTGAAACAACCTGATTATCCAAAGAAGCACTGTCCACCTCACAATCCCCACCAGCACTGGTTTTTAGCCTGTTTTGTCAGTGTAGCCACCTACCGAGGACATAAGGGGGCCTGTCAAAACTCACACGGTTCTACAATAGTGAGTAGTTATCCAGCGAGAAGTAGAGAAATTGCTATGGTCAGAACAGCTAGGTCGGTCGTCTTCAGAATTTGTTTACTGGTGCTTTTCCACTCGGTGCTGCTCCACGCAGATGTGATTCCAGGCCGTTGAGAAAAGGTAGAGGCCCAGGCTCCAGGAACTGGCTTCACGGTTGTTATGAAGTCAGGTGACAGGTTTGACTGTACCTTTGAAGAACTGCAGATGGACACCATGGTGGTTGACACGGGTGCAGGAGAACGGCGAATCCCCAAAGTTGATATCCAATAGTTGGAGACAAGTGAGCCGGTGCTTGAGCCAGCCAAAGACGGGACCTTGAAGGGAGCTGCAATTGGTGCTATTGCCGGTGGAGTCTTCTTCGGGATGGTTGGGGTCGGATTTGGGGATAGAGATGGAGCTGGTGATCGAATTTTTCGTGCATTGGTGTTTGGCGCGGTTGGTGCTGGAGGTGGAGCTGCTTGCGGGTTTGCTGTCGATTACTTGCACAAAGCACCCGAAGTTCTCTACGTTGCTAACTGATGCCGCCCCTTTGCCGCCACTTCCGGGGGTTAAAACATGTTCATACTGGGTAAGGCCGACTCACCAAAACCAAGCCTCACTCTTTGATATTGTTAAGCTTTGGTAAGAATTGTTCAACCTCTTATTTCTCTCTGCGAAACCTTTAATCGGCGGTTCGAATCCGCCCGCCACCTCTCATCTCCCTTTTTGAATCTCTGAAACTTCTGCAGTTAGCTCGTTGAGTTTATCACCCAACGGTCGAGGGAAATCTAATGGTCCCATTGAAGAGTGCTCCTCTTCAACGTCAACAGATGAGTGTTTTACAATACAAATAAAAGAACGTAATATGTGCGGGAAAATGCCCACACAACTGAGGAGAGTGTCATGGTCAGCGCTCAAAGGAATCAGACGTGCGTGAGCAGACTTCTCATACTCATTAATTCTCCCACCCCACCAACTCCATTAAACCTATTTACGATTGAGGCGCGAAGTTCCGCATTATTAACCCTTTTCATCTAAAGGAGGTACAAGATGAAACAATTGGTAGTTGCCCTTACTGTTGGAATTGGTTTACTTTCCCTTGCCTTTGGGGCCGACCTTGACCTCGAACAGCGCTTTCTTTTACTCGCCACCAAGAAGACTTCAACGATGCAAAAGGAACTTAACGAAGCATCTTCCGCTGGCTACCGCATCGTCACTGGCTCACCTACCAGCGGCTCGGAAATGGCCCTCATCTTAGAGAAAGTTGTCACCCCTCCCAATAACTACGAGTACATGCTCCTTGCTACCACGAAGACCTCGACGATGCAAAAAGAACTGCAGGAAGCTGCCAGTCAAGGCTTTCAACTACTCCCAAACACCATGATCTCCAAAGGGCGGACGTTTGGAGGACCCGAAATCATAGTAGTGCTAGAGAAAGCGCCCGGGGCCTATGAAAAATACGACTACCTGCTCCTCGCTACTACGAAGACCTCGACGTTACAGAAAGAAATGTCTGAGGCCATAGAAGAAGGATATGAAGTAGTAGGAATGGTCAGCCGTGGTGAACATATGGTGATCCTTGAGAGACCTGCAAGAGCCACTCTTAACGAGTGAACTCAAGGCCGCTACCACATTTCCACCACAGAATCTCCCGAACGACAGGGAAAATCACACCTACAGAATGACAAGGTAGCACTCTTCAAAGCGAGAAACAGCTTCTGAACCTTCGCTCTCCTCGCATTCCCTTTGGGTGTTACTCAGTAGCACCTGCTTCTGTGAGTAGCTGAGCCACTTCAACATGGTCTTTGCTGGTTGCCCACTTCAAGGCTGTCCAGCCATCAACGTCCCGGGTGTTCACGCTGGCCCTTTTGCCCAGCAGAACTTGAACCAGATCGGTATGACCTCCCATGGCGGCCCAGGTCAGCGCCGTCTTCTCGGTGTTACCCAGAGCGTTTAGGTCTGCGCCTTTCGATAACAGAAGTTCTACCACTTCGATGTGGCCATTCTCGGCGGCACGGATCAAGGCTGTTCGGTTGGCCTTGTCTCTTGAGCCTATCGCTGCACCTTGATCAAGCAAGACCTGTACGCTGTTCGCATGGCCATTCTGGGCAGCACGTATTAAAGCGTTTTGTCCGTCATCAGGGGAGGCGTGGATGCTCGCATCCTTCCTCAGCAGTAGTTGAACGACTTCGGTGTGGCCATTTTCAGCCGCATAGAGTAATGCCGTGAGATTATCATAGTCTCTGGCATCCACTTCTGCACCACTATCGAGAAAAAGCTGAACCACATCGGCGTGGTTCTTCTCCGCCGCATAGGTCAACGCGGTCCGTTTGGTAACGTCCTCGGCGTTAATGTCAACAGCTTTTTCAATGAGCAATTCTATCATTGCAACAACTCCGTTCTCTGCGGCGAAACTCAGGGAGGTGCGCCCACTCGAAGTTTGCTCGTCTGGCTGAGCACCTGCTTCCAGAAGTAATCGCCATGTTTCCCCATGTCCTTCCTTGGCCGCATAAAGCAAGGCGCTCCAGCCATCAAAGTCTTTCACCCTAATCTCCGCGCCCTTGTCCACCAGCAGACGCACCAGCTCAAGTTGCCCCTTCTCCGCCGCTAACATCAAGATGGTCTTGCGGTTTCCAAGTTGAGTATTCACGTCCGCTCCCTCTTCAAGGAGGGCTTCGAAGCTCGAGACATCACCCCTCTCCACTGCCCCGATCAATTCTCCTTCTGTGTCCCCACCGCAGCTCATGAGTAGAGTCAGGTGAGTGGCAAACAATACAGACAAAATTCGGCTCAATCGCATAATTCTCCCCCCTTTGTTATTGAGATTGAGGTCCGTTGGATGATCCGGAACTAACCAAAACAGCCGTCTGGCCATTGGAAGCCTCCCGAAGGTCGACTCTTTCCTTGCTGTGATTCGGTTGAACCTAATCTTAGCACTGGAGCCCATAGATTCATACCCCAGAACTTTATGTGTGATTTGGAATTTGTGAGAGGTGAGTGGTGAGTGGCAACAACTAGGGTTTTTCGCTCTGAAGACGAAAGACCGGGTGCCGTTCACTGATGCCTTGGAAGGCCTCTTGATCCGAGCCAACCGGCACGGTGAAATATCGCTGCACCGTCTTCCGGTACCGCTCAAGGTACTCCTTCAGCAACACCGGTCTTTCAGGCGCTGACAATTCCTTCACCAGAAAATGTTGGCGCCGGAAACCCTTCTTGAGCCACACTTCACCGCTAGCCCGGGCATTTCGAACCCATTGGGCCTCGCCCCGCGGCGCCACAAGATACTTCTCCCCATCGACAGACAGTAGGTTGACGGGCGTCGAGTAGAGCCGTCCTGTCTTTCGTCCACGGACCTGAAGCAGGTAGTTATGGGAAAGACCAAGACCCAGCCCCACCAATAATCCGAAAACCCGATTAAATAGCCGCTCAATCGCACTCGGCTTCTGGAAGGACGACTCGCTCATGGCACCCTCTTTACCTGAGGTATTTGTGATTGGTGATGAGTAAGCTGTGATTGGCATTCACAAACCACCCATGAGAACTCCTGGTCTTACTTCTTCTTACTAGCCCTTTTGAGCAAGTCGACAACTTCTCTGTGGCCGTTCCTTGACGCCACCATCACTGTGGTCATTCCATCTCGGGTCTTTCGATCGATCTTCGCACCTGCTTCCAGGAGGGCTCGCACCACTTCGGTGTGTCCTGCTTCTGCTACCATTCTCAGGATTGTGAGACCTTCGAACTTCTCGTTCACGTTGGCACCTTGAGCGAGCAGGACTTTGACGGTGTCCGCCTGGCCGTACGCTGAGGCCATCATCAAGGCTGTGACGCCCGACTTGGTCTTCTCCTTCACTTTGGCACCTTGAGCGAGCAGGACTTTGACGGTTTCCGTCTGGCCGTTCACTGATGCCAGCATCAGAGCTGTCTCGCTCAGCTTGGTTTTCGCGTTCGCTTGTGCTCCTGCATCCAACAAGTAATGCACTCTCTCGGTTAGGCCGTTCTTGGCCGCTTCAAGCAACTGTGAATTTACATCCTGTGCCAATGCCAGGATGAAAGTGAGTAATCCCACTGATAGAACCACTATTATTTTTGCCATAAGACACCTCCCCCAGGGCTAGGGCAACTTGAGTTGCACACATGATAAACCCGTTTTCTTGAAAAAGCTAGCCCGCCAAAGTTTCTTGACGGGTCTGTAGGCGAGAGTCAAACTTGAGGGAAGCCGGCACACGAGGCCATTGCTACCGAAAAGAAATCATGATTAACACCCATGCAGATGTGGTTGGAAGTTTGCTTCGTCCACTCGAGCTCTTGAAGGCACGAGAGGAGGTGAAAACGGGCCGGATTTCAGCTGACGTGTTTCAAGCGATCGAGGATAGGGCGGTTGACGAAGCCATCGCGCTGCAGGAAGGGACGGGCCTCAAAGTCATCACCGACGGCGAAATGAGGCGCTTGTCTTTCCAGAGCCAGATAATGGAAGCGGTAGAGGGTTTCGGGGAATTCGACACAGATGCTTTTCTGTGGGGAGACTGGTGTGGCGACGAAAATCTGGAAAAGGTTGGAAAGAAACGTCCTCAGGGCCTGGGCGTCGTCAGCAAGCTCACTCGCAGGCGGCATATCTCCTTGGATGAGTTCACATACCTCAAGAGTCACACGAGACGCACACCTAAGATCACACTGCCAAGTCCGATCATTGCCGCAAGCTGGTGGTCGCCGGATCTCTCAGCTGCTGCTTATCCCACCCTCGAGAGCTTCCTGGCTGATGTGGTTGATATTCTCCGCGAAGAAGTTGCAGAGTTGGTCCGCCAGGGCGCTACCTATATTCAGATTGACGCACCGATTTACCCGTTGCTTTTTGATTCCCAGTTTCGAACCTTCTATGAAGGATTGGGGTGGGACCTTGATCGATGGCTGAGACTGGGCATCGAGATGGATAACGCCGTAATGGGGGATTTTCCTGAAGTGACCTTTGGCTTCCACCTTTGACGCGGAAACCAGGACAGCCGGTGGCTGACCAAGGGCGGTTACGAGCTCATGGCGAAACCCATTCTTCAAAACATCCGTGCCCAGCGACTACTGCTCGAATACGACGACGAGCGCTCTGGGAGCTTTGAGCCGCTCAAGGCAGTACCTGAAGACAAGATCGTGGTGTTAGGTCTAGTCACAACCAAGACACCACGCCTGGAAAGACCAGAAGATCTCATTGCCCGCATCCGAAAGGCCAGCCGGTGGGTGCCGCTCGAACGCCTGGCCTTGAGCCCGCAGTGCGGCTTCTCCAGCTCCATCCTGGGTAATCGCATCACTGTAGAAGACCAAAAGCGCAAGTTGCGATTGGTTGTAGAGACGGCCGGAAAAGTGTGGAAAGAATGAAGAAGCTCCCAGAATCACAGATCCAACCCGTGCCAGCGGATTTTCTCCTGACTCCTGACTCCTGACTTCTCTCTGTGGTCTATGGTCTGTTGTCTGTTGTCTGTTGTCAGCTGTCAGGTGTCAGCTGTCAGGTGTTCCTCACATCTCCAGCAGCTTGCCCATGGTTTCCATGACCTGAGGGTCAAACTTCCCCTTTTTGGCATCTCGCTGCATTTCCGCGAAGGCCGCCCGATGGTCCCATCGATCCCGGTAAGGCCGCCAGGAGGTGAGAGCATTGTAAGTGTCTGCCACGGCCACGATAAGAGCACCCATCGGCACTTGATCTCCGCTCAATCCTAAGGGATAACCCGATCCTTGGAAACTCTCATGGCTGGCTTCGATGATTTCAAAAAGGGCCTTATTCCGATAACCCATCTGTCTCAACACCCGAACCGATTCCCGGCTGTGTTTGGTCACTTCTTCAAACTCTTCCTTGCTCAAACTGCCGGCCCGATTGAGAAGATGGTGGGGAACAATCACCTTGCCCAGATCGGCCATGTAGCCCGCTTGTAAAATATCCAATTTCTCCTGATCGCTCAGGCCTAAAACATCAGCCACCGCGTAAGACAGGAAGCCGACCACACGAGAATGGCCGATGGAGCCATCTAGGGCTTCAACGGGGAGAAGGATGTCTTCCGGGTAGACAAGTAGTTTATCCACTTCCACCTGATACTGATCATAGAGGTCCTGGGGAATCTTTCTCCTATCCTCCAGAGGCTTCTTGAGCCCCAGGACCTCAAAGAGATACAGTCTGTCTTTCTTACCCCGGATCGAGACCGCATCCATTTGATTCATCTTTAAAGTGGTCTCGGCGTATGCCAGCTTGATCTTATCGTCCTTGGGATCCACTTGCAGCGCTTGGCCCAGCTGCTCCTGAGCCTGTAAGAAGTAATTGCCCTTGAGAAAGAGGAATCCGATCTTCTTCATCAGGGCCACATCGTCTGGCCTCTCATCCAGCTGCTGCGAGTACTCAGCGATTTCCTTGACGAATTCTGGATCCTCCGACTCGGCGAAGGAGAAAACGGTCTTCTTCTGCGCCATCACAAAACGGCTGACTTCCTGGTAGGTGGCAGAATCGATGGTGATCATCCCGGGATCACACAGTTCCTGTATCCTCGAGGCCAGGTTGACCACGTCCCCGATGGCGGTGTAGGTCTGGCGCCTATTGCCAATCAGCCCAATGATCGGTTCTCCCGTAGAAATTCCGATACGCATCTTCCAGGGATAATCTCCCTTGGCGATCCGCTCCTGCATCTTCAGCCCGGCGATGGTCGCCATCAAGGCATGTCTTTGATAGTCAATGGGGGCCCCGAATTCCACCATGATGCCATCACCCATATACTTGTCGATGTGGGCGCGGTAGTCCAAAAGAACCTCTTCCATTTCCTCGAGCAGCCTGTTGAGATCGGTGATGACCAGTTCGGGTCTTCTCTCCTCCGAAAACTGGGTAAAATCTTTCAGATCAGAAAAGAGAATGCTGATTTTTCTTTTCTCCGTGCGAAGCCGTTTTTCGATGATCAGCCTGACAACCGAGGCATCCATGGTCGAGTAGAGGGCATCCTCCACCTTCCTCTTCAGCTCTTCGACAGCCCCCTTTGATTTCTCCAGGCTTTCAGTCCTCTCCTGCACCTTTTTTTCCAGGTTCTCAGCATGATCTCGAAGCTCCTTGTCAGCCGCAATAATTCTTGCCTGGCTATCCTCCAGATTTCGATTCAGATCTCTCACCTGGTCCACCTCCGTCTTTAAACGGGAGGTCAATTGCCCCACCACAGCTCCCGTCAGGATCAGAAAGCTGGACCAGGCCACGATATTCATCCACAGGTCAAGATAACTAAAGGCAGGCATGAAAGAGGCGGGAAACAGATAGGCGTACAGGACGACGACCAGGGTACAGAGGACACC
>JAPUKI010000151.1 GCA_027295745.1 Acidobacteriota bacterium | reverse complement strand
TGACGAAGGGCGTATCTTCCCATTTACCCGGGAACTGAGAGAACTACTTGAGAACCAGAAGGAACGCACATTGAAGCTTCAGCGTGAAGAAGGTAAAGTAATCCCTTGGGTTTTCTACCGTCACACCCGTACTGGTAAGATCTGGCCTATACGGGACTTTCGGAAGGCATGGAAAACGGCCTGTAAGAAAGCGGGAGTGCCCGGACGCATCCCTCATGACTTTCGGAGAACAGCCGTAAGGAACCTGGTGAGGGCAGGCATTCCTGAGCGCGTGGCTATGCAAATGACAGGGCATAAGACGCGTTCGGTTTTCGAGAGATACAACATTGTCAGCGAAGGTGATCTGGACGCAGCGGCCAGGCGCTTGGATGAAATGTCAGTTAGTAGGGGGAAGATTTTCGGGTGAGATTGGCGCTGGGGTAAGGCCGCCGCAGCGCTAGCTGCTGGCCTCCTAGTCGGAGCGGTATTCAGATTCAAATAGCCTTCTGCGATAATCAGACCCTGAATGGACCCCTGGCCAAAAGAATCCCTCGGCCTGGAAGTCGGCGACTGGATTATTTGGCAGGATGAAGCTGTCGAGATGGAAGGTCAGCCTGCTGTTGTCACACCAGGCATGAAGGGCAAAGTGCTGTCGCTGCATGACGGCTTTCATCTGGATGTCACCCAGGGCGAAGCCATCCCGCCCAGGGCCATAGTGTAGTTCGAGAATGGCATGGACCTGGTGGTGGATCAGCGGATGAAGTGGGAGCGGGTTGAATCCGTCAAGTAGCCTCCTCGCGTCCTGATCAGCCACTCGCCGCTGGGCCACTTTTCCGATAGAATTTGTTCGGGAGGCCTCCTATGCAAGCCTACGTACTTATCAATGTTCGGGCAGGAAAGGCCCGTGAAGTTGTAGAGAAGGTGCGACAAATTGAGGGCATCAAGCAGGCCAACGCTTGCTGGGGACGCCCTGATGTCTTTGCACTCCGTGCCAGCTCAGGAGTCTCCTTCTGGCAACCGGTTAGGAGCAGTAACAGAGCAGTCTTCATGGCACCTCTTTACCGCGCCATTTCTTTATCCCGAATCGCCTTGGCACGTTCTCCCAACTTATCTGCCTCCGTATTGCGGTCCATCTCTTGCAGAAGGAAAGCGTAGTTTTCCAGGCTAGTGGCTACATCGGGGTACTCCGGCCCCAGCGCCTTCTCCCGGATGGCAAGTGAGCGCTGGAAGAACGGCTCCGCCTCGGCATACTTGCCCTGGTCTGTGTAGAGCAACCCCAGGTTGTTGAGGATTATGGCCACATCGAGATGCTCTGGCCCCAAAGCCTTCTCATAGATGGCAAGTGAGCGCTGGAAGAACGGCTCCGCCTCGGCATACTTGCCCTGGTCTGTGAAGAGCAACGCCAGGTCGTTGAGGGTTGTCGCGAGGCGGGTGTCCTTTTCTCCAAAACTCTCAGCCTCTTTAAGGGCAGCAAAGAACAACTCCTCGGCCTCAGCGTAACGGGCTTGCTCGTATCTTTCGGTTCCTGCGTCAGTATAGTTCTCCCAAGCTGTGCTATCGACTGACGTACACGCAAGGTAGAAGCTAAAGCCCAATACGCCTGACAGCCAGATGATTCCACGATTCATCGTCATGGATACTCCCCCCGTTGTCCCTCCCTTTTACTGAGCGGTCAATGCCGGAACCATAATGAGCTGTTTTACATTGAGACCTGAAACGGACGTTCCCATAAGCGTGCCTTTCAGTTGGTAGGCACCAGGCGTTTGACAATGGCATCACCCTGATGGTGGATGAGGGGATGACCTGGGAGAAGATTGGTGGATCTCGATAGTTTTAGTTCACCAATCTAGACTCTATAGTGATAGTACCGTTTGTTTCTGCGGGTTGACACCCCGTCGTGAGCCGTTTTAGAAACTGGATTGTTTTCCTTGCTGCTCCTGCCAGTCGAACCTCGCAGTTAACAATCCGACAGTCTACCAACCCAAAGTCTCCTCCACTGAAAAGGAGAATGCATTCACTGAAAGTGCAGTTGACAAAACAATGCTCGTCCATCTCGATAGCTGTGTCTTTCAGATTCTGATTAGCAACGGTTTTCATGGAACTCTTTTGTTCCTATCCTCAGAAGGTTAGGGGAAAAAGATAATACTCCCAAGTACATGCAAGTATACGCATCTGCTGGGCTGATCGTCTCGGCTGGATTTTGGAGTTTGCCGACGGCTTTGGTGAAATCAGGGCCTGTCTCCCAAACTTTAACCGACTTGCCGATGGAGGTCGATTATGCCTCTGTATGTCACTCTTTCATCATATGCGCTGGAGAAATGAAAACGTCAACGAAAGCCACGGAAGATTTCTTAAATTTTACCAGAGAGGCTAGAAACTGACTGGCAGAAATAAATAGATAGGAGGATAGCTGATCTTGCCACTGTGTGCTTTTTTAGAAGTGTTTCCTGTCAGAGTTCGAGAAAGGTTCTTAATTTCCCACTGCATGAGGGATGGCGCAGCTTTCGCATTGCCCTTGCTTCAATCTGCCGAATCCGCTCTTGGCTAACGGAGAACCTCTGTCTAATCTCCTCCAAAGTGTGTTCGCTTCCGTCGCCTATGCCAAATCGCATCCGAATAACTTGCTCTTCTGGAGGTGTTAATGTCTCTAAGACCGCAGTCGTTTCATCTTTCAGACTGAGATAGATTACGGCCTCGATAGGCCGAACTTCGTCCTGTGCTTCGATAACGTCACTTAAGTGGCTGTCCTTTTCTTCCCCAATGGGAGTGTCCAGAGAGATCGGCTCTCGGGTGATCTTGATAATTTGCCGTACTTTGCTGACGGAAATGCCCATCTTCTGAGCAATCTCCTCTGAAGTAGGCTCTCGACCGCACCTCTGAACAAACCACTGTGAGGTCAGGGTCAGTTTGTTAAAGGTTTCGAGCATATGCACGGGGATACGGATCGCTCGGGCTTGATTGGCAATGGCACGTCTGATGGACTGGCGAATCCACCAGGTCGCATACGTGGAGAACTTGTAACCCCTCTGATGTTCAAACTTGTCAACGGCTTTCATCAAGCCGATATTTCCTTCTTGGATGAGATCGAGAAATTGTACGCTCCAGCTGGTGTACTTTTTCGCAATCGAGACCACTAATCGGAGGTTGGCCTCAACAAATTCCTTCTTTGCGATCTCCGCTCCCGACTCCCCTTGCTCGATTGCCGCCAACGTTCGTTTAAGCTCTGATGGTGATGCCAGCACTGCGTCTTCGATTTCCTTCATCTCTTTGTCAATTGTTCCCAAATGCAATCTCACCTTTTGGGCCTCATCAAGTTTGAGTGGAGACTTCTGCAACTCATTGAGTTTCCTGGATTCTCGCTCCAGTGTGATGACGCGATCCACTGCACTCTTAATGACTTCGATGAGATCCTGACGAATCTGGGAAGTCAGCACCAGATCATGAATAATGTGGGCCATCGAAATACGATAACGAGCCAATTGGGAAAGCAACCTCTTGGATTTCCTAGTGTCCTTCTCAGACCGACTCTGTATTAGTCTGAGTACCTTGGTGGTCTCCAATTTCAGTGCAGCGATCTTATCAATACGTGCCAGGACCCACTTGCGCCTTTTTTCGAGGATCTCATCGTTGAACCCGTCCCCGTTAAATTCCACCAGATTCTTAATATTTAAACCGTCCTTTCTCAGCTTTTCGCCGTACTTTGAGATCTCCTCGGCCACGATCGGCGAGCGAAACAGCACCTTGATGACCTTTTTTTGGTTTTTTTCAATTCTCTGGGCAATCTCGACTTCTTCCTGGCGAGTTAAACAAGGTATTTCACCGATTTCTCTCAAATACATCTGGACAGGATCATTGGTCCTCTCCGGATTTTTAGTCGTAGGATGAGGCTGCCGATTCTCGTTGTACAGAAGGCAGGGTTCCCTTTTTTGGTTCATGAACTCGCTGACGCCATTATTTTTTTGTTCGATATTTTTGTAGTTAGCTTCCATCAACCGGAGTTCTGCTTATAAGTGAGCTACCGCGGCCGACTGGTCCTGTCTGTTGCAAGCAGGTCCCCCTGGCTCAGTGGGTTTGCTAACAACCAGGTTCTGCAAGGCCTCCTGTAACAAATTATGGCTGATATGGGGCAGGACCCCCTCGTATTTGCAGGCGGCAATAACGTGTTCAACAATGAACTTCGGGTGAAAGGCCGCCAGCGGTACACTGTTCTTGTCGTAGAAATCGTCCAAAAGGTAAGAGACGACATCTTTGGAAAACTCGAGGCCATAGAACTCACAGACCCTCCGAAATATGGTTTCGAACTCTGCAGCTGAAGGGGGATCAATCTGCAGTTTATACGGAACCCTACGGAGTGCGGCCGCATCCATGAGTGTCTCGGGTGGAATGTTTGTAGAGAATATAACGACTGAGTCAAAAGGGACCTGAAACTTTTTTCCCGTGTGGAGTGTTAAATAGTCTACTCTCTTTTCCAAAGGGAGAATCCATCGGTTCATGAGATCGAGCGGCCGAATCTGTTGACGGCCGAAATCGTCAATGATGAACACCCCCCCTGTAGCCTTCACCTGGAGGGGGGCTTCATAGTATTTGGAGACGGGATCAAAATCCAAATCGAGCATCCTTAGGGTGAGTTCACCTGCCGTAATAACTACAGGCCTTCGGCACCGCACCCAACGCGGATCGCACTTGAATGAACGGCCCGTAATCTCTCTTCCGTCAGACGATTCTGAGCCTGGTTCCGAAGAAACCTCCTCGTGCATGGCCGGGTCAAAGATTTTGATAATGTGTCCATCCACTTCGATGCAATAGGGGATATAGATTGTCTGCTGGAAAACCTGTCCCAGACCTTCAGCGATGGAAGATTTGCCATTTCCACTCTGGCCGTAAAGAAGTATTGCCTTAGCGGAGTTAATGCCCGGTCCCAACTGGCGGAAAATCGTCTCCGGCAAAACCAAGTGGGAGAAGGTTTGCAAAAGCCGGTCGGGCTTGATCCGTTCATGGCTAACCAACTGCTTTCCGATTTGAGCTTGGTATGCGGCCAAAGGCACGGGAACGGGGCCAACGTATTCAGATAGTTTTAAAGCTTCGATTGCCCTCTGCTTCCCTTTACTTGTCAGAACATATTGGAAAATGAGAGGATTATTGTCCGCCGCACCTATTATCTCGACCAATGCTTGTTTTTTCAGAATTTCAAGCAGTGATTCAATAATCCTTGAAGACAGTTTGACCTGATTGGAAATTTCGGAAACTGTCTGGAGAGCTGAAATGTAGAGAAATTTCAAGATGGAATCGAGCAAGAACTGGCGATTCAAACCCGTGTCCTGAAGGCGACGGGGTACCTCAGGAGATCGTCTAGGCTGTTCTTCGAGTCCTTTAGGTTGGCTGAAATCCAAGCATTCCAATGACTGTTTGTCGCTCAAATCCTGCATCAAGCCGCCCCTCGTCGACTCATAAGCTGTTCAGAGCCGGTGCATTTTCGGCCATCTTCACTCCCACACCCCTTCCTCAGCGGGTGCAAAATTTCGATGATGGGGGACGGCTTCAACCTTTGCCAGCGTTCGTCGAAGTGTGGCCAACATGGGCGGTCGCCCCTCTTAATTGTTCTTTGAAGCTATCAAAACTGAACCGACGCTGCGCAGCTGTTTCGGCTACTGGAAAAACCAACTGGAATCTACTTCCCCACTGTCCGTCACTCCTCAGTTCAATTTTTCCGCCGTGGGCTTCCATGACGTGCCCAACCAGGAAAAGACCCAATCCGTGACCCCTCTTAGTTCGGTGACTGGTAACGGGTTTAACTCTATAGAAGGGTTCAAAGATCTTTTTCTGCAGATCTCGGGGAATTCCGACCCCGCGGTCCCGGACCTCAAAAATGACCTTATCGCTCTCTGACCACAGTCGAATCGCGATCGACTTAGGCTCACCGGAATACTTTCTCGCATTGTCCAGTAAATTGATAACAGCTTTGGAAACAGCATCCCGGTCAAATTGAATGCGGGGCAAGCGGGGAGCGACCTCAACTTCCACAGAGAAACCCTGTTGGTGGAGATATGGCACATAATCTTTCAACGTCTCCTCGACTGCAGGAGCGAGGTCTCCTTCCTGCAAACAGTACTGTTTATGGGCCTTCTCGATACGCGAAAGATCCAGGACCTGGTCGATCAGGTGGGTCAACTTCTTGCTTTGGCGAACTATAATGTTCGCGTACATTTTTCGCTCTTCTTCCGATAGAAGT
>JAPUKI010000150.1 GCA_027295745.1 Acidobacteriota bacterium | reverse complement strand
CTCACGCGCTTCCACCACGCACTTGGGACAGAGTGAATCCGTCTCACGCGGCCAACCCAACTTGGGCTTGGTTTTCTCCCAGGATTTCAGCAGAGGTTTATCGGACCATTGCGGGGTAAAGGAGGGTCTGGGTTTATATTTATTGAAGAATTGAATGGAGTTAAAAGCAACTCGTGCCCCCAAACACATGGTCAGATCCATATACTTCAACGCTCTTGTGGTTAGACTTGCTGGCATAAGTCAAGATCCTTTCGTTTTATACCTTCGAAGGTAAATGAGCGAATATCTACTTTACAGCGAACACAATGTACTATGACAATCACAAGTATGTTGTGGTGACCAGGGATCGTCAACCCTGGTGAAGGGCAGGGGATGGTCAAGTCTACTTTTTTTGGAAAAATTGATCCCATGCCAAAAAACCGCACCGAGCAGAGCAATATCGTGTAAAATCGGGTTATCCAGCACCATTAAAAAGGAGGACACCGGATTTAGGATGCTTACTTTAACCGAAACAGCCAAAAAACAGATCTCCTCCGCCCTTGCCCAACAGGAGGATAAAACCGAACTGCGGGTGGAGGCCACCACCAATGGTACCAGTGAGTTCTCTTACGGCATGAAGCTTATCGGCCCGCAAGACAGGACTCCTGAAGATGTCATTGTGGAAGGCGAAGAGTTCCAGATTGTCATTGACCCCAAGAGTGCGGAGTACCTGAAAGGGGTGACCATTGATTACGAAGACAAGATCGTCAAGAGCGGATTCAAGTTCCTGAATCCCAACAAGCCGGAGATCCCCAAGTTAGGTGACGGTCCTCGAACTGACCTCACTGGACCCGTCGCTGAAAAGGTACAGAGATTGCTCGATACCGAGCTGAATCCGGCTGTGGCTGCCCATGGTGGAAAGATTCAATTGGTGGGCATTCGTGACAACAAAGTCTACTTGAGTTTCGGAGGCGGTTGCCACGGTTGCGGTATGGTGGACGTCACTCTCAAACAGGGTGTCGAGCAGAGACTGAGAGAGCTCATCCCTGAAATTGAGGAAGTGGTCGACACTACAGATCACAGCACCGGCGAGAATCCCTTCTACACTTGAGCCCGTAACTTTTCACTCAATGGATTGAGATCTTGTTTTGGCAGCAGCGATTTGATATAAATCCAAGCTTTTGAGGTCCAGCACAGATGTTAGCCCTGATTATGCATAAATTCTCTACTGCAGCGACGAAATCATCCACCCTGCCAGCGTTGCGCTCGGTCGGCCTCCTCAACGTACTCAAGAGTACGTTTGCGGGGGCCTCTGTCGCGCGCCTTGTCAGGCCGGCGCTTTCGCCGCTTCATGACGAGAACCTATGCATAATTCGGGCTAGAAAACTGCTTTTGCTCCTTCTTTCACTTCCTTTTTTGTTCCTTTCTGCCTGCGGAGGCGAAGGCTCAACTGCAACTTTTAATCGTATCCAGCAAAATCGAACTGTCACCATGGGCTCAGTGCCCTTCGAAGCACCGTTACTGTATCAAGACGGCCAGGAATGGGTAGGACCCGATGCTGAGTTGGGAATGCTGATCGTGGAAAGGATAAAAGAAGATGTTGGTGGGGGAGCAGATGCGAGCGACATTGAAGGCAAGTTTATCGGCATGCAGCACGAGACTTTGGCCAGCGCGCTAGAGAATTCAGAGGTGGATCTTGTGCTGGGTGTCTTTGGAATCACAGAGGATCGAAAAGAGAAAGTGTTATTCTCCGAACCTTATTACTCCTTGGATCTGGTTCTCAGCATCAACCCTGTCTACGGCGACCTGCGTCCCGATTCCCTGGCCGGAGCGGATATTGGAGTTCGGGAGGGAACCGCCGTCGAACAATTTGTGAGAGGGAAGTTCCAGGAGAGCACTATCGTACCCTTCAAAACCCTTGACGACGCCATTTTAGCCCTCCGGAGGGGCGAGATCACCGGAGTGATTGATGATCGGTACATGTCCGCTTTTTCCCTGGACACGGTGCCCGGTGTGGCTCACCTGGAACTCCTCCCCACAACAGTCGGGACAGTGGATTGTGCGGTTGCTGTGCAAAAAAAAGACACCCATCTGCTGGAAATGGTGAATGAAATCATTGCCCAGGTAAAGACTGACGGTGGGTACACACAGTGGCTGCAGGGGGAACCTGAGGCTCAGTTAGCTCGGGTATTAGAGCGCCATCCGGAGCGATTGGAAAAGGACCGCAAGGCTGTGGAGCCGCGCAGACTAGTCATCCAGATTAGCAAGGATGACAACTACGATTTTGACATCTATCGAATGGCCAACTTGAATTTCACTCTCACCGAACAGGAAAGTGGTCAGTCATTCACTTCCTCCCGGATCGATTTTCAGAGTTCGACGGGAGTCAGCAGCATCACGGTTCCACCGGGAACTTATAAGCTTATGGTCCCCAAAATGAACAACTGGTCTCCTGGCATAGTTGTCGTTCAGCCCTCCGATCCAGATCGGTTGACCATCCGTATTCGGCTGCAAAGGGGAGGACAAGTGAGACTGACCAGAAGTTAAGTGCTCCCTTCCATAAATACGGTGATATTTGCGGAGGGGGCTTGTGAGGCGAGGTCGAGGAGCGAGAAGGAGGCGATGTCGCGACATCGTCGACGACGAGCGACGAAGAGATCGACCACAACCCCCCTCCGCCCAAAGGGTTGCGGCGGTGCGCCCCCGTCTCCTTCGTTGCTCCTTCTCGCCGATATCCCGTATCGACTCGTCGGAGCGCCTTGAATCCGGGGGCGCAGCGCTCGCAACAAACATCACCGTATTTATGGAAGTGAGCACTAAGCCCGCACTTCTCTCACCCGCTCTACTGCATCGGCGCAATGATCAGACCTGGTGTGAGCAATGCGGGCTTTCCCTCCTGCTCTCCTTCCTTTTCTGATACACTTTTTTTAAGCCGGGATTATTCATAGGTTTTCGTGACGAAGTGCCGCAGGCGCCGCGATGACAAGGCGTGCGAGGGGTACCCGCTTGCGGGTCGGGCCCCGCAGGCGTAATCATGCAGTACGCCAAGGAGCCCAAGGAGGCACAACGCAGTCGGTGCGCAACGCACGCTGGATGATTGCGGCACTGCAGTAGAAAACTTATGCATAATACCGGCTAGAGGACTAACCGGGAACTTTTTCCTCCACGGGAAATCTAATTCAAGGTAAGAACCGAAACAAAGCAAGGGTGTTTCATGGCAGAACTGACTCATTCCATCCATCCCAGGGCAGGATTTGAGGAAGCAGAAGGTCTCGTCCTGCGTTTGCAGGAAAAAGACGAGGCAGCTTTCGAGGAAGTGTTTCAGCTGTACAAGGATCTGATCTTCAACCTCTCGTTCAGCATGTTGGCAGATAAATCTGAAGCGATGGACATCACCCAGGAAGTCTTTCTCACCCTTTACCGGAAAATTCACCGATTCCGTGGAGAGTGCAGTTTGAAGACATGGCTTTATCGCGTTGCTCTCAACCAGGTTGCAAATCGCAATCGGTGGTGGAGACGGCGCTATCGACATCGAACGATCTCCTTGGACTTGAACCCAAGGCTTGAGCAGCAAAAGTGTGTGGATCTGATCTCGGATGGGCCCGGGCCGGAGCGGCAGCTACTGTCCCAGGAAGTTCGAAAGGCCCTTCGCGAGGGCTTGGATCAGCTTCCTTTTGAACAGCGGGTCGCAGTGACCTTGCGGGACATGCATGGATTGGGTTACCAGGAGATCGCTGAGGTATTGGGAGCAAACATGGGAACCATTAAATCACGCATTGCTCGTGGACGGGGGAGACTGAGGGAGTTCTTGAAACCCTATTGGGAAAGAGGGGCTGTATGACCTGTCAAGATTTACGCCAAAGGATTCACGATTTTCTGGATGGTGAGTTGCCGCCCAAAGACTTTGCTGTCTTGAATGAGCATGTGAAGCAATGTGCTGGGTGCCAGCGTTACCACGATGAGTTCAGTTGGATCACCAAAGCCCTCTCCTTCGAACGCCTTCCCCAGTCGGTACAAGAGGCGCTCTGGAAGCGTATCAAGACCCGGGCTGAGGACAATCTTGAAACACGAATTGTGAGACTCTGGGACAATTTCCGCACTTTCTGGCGTGACCTGGATCGCAGCCTCCTGTGGTCAAAACTGACAGCTGCACCGATCACTCTGGCATTCTTTCTGGCAATTTTGATCCAGTTTGGACAGGTCAATTTTCAGGACTGGACTTATCCAATGATGGCCACTGTTGCACCCACCTCAAGGCCTATCTCGGGACCGCTGATTACTCAGGTTTCGGTTCGCTATGGAGGTGCGGAGATAGACGATCTCATGAGCGCAGTGTGGAAGATGCCCTTCGAGGACTCCTTGTCTTTAGTGGCCGCAATCACACCAGAAGGCTCCGCTGAAGTTGGAGATGTTTTGGAATACCCAAAGAGTCAGGAGCTTCTCAGAGCCATTGCTGTGACTCTCCGGAGCAGCCAGTTTCAGACGGCCGGCGCCCAGAATCTCGACCAACCTTTTGTGATTTATTCCTTCCAGAAAGTCGATGTTTACGAAGACCACAAAGGGTTATAGTCAAGGGATCGATACGGTCGTCTTCCCGGTCGCAAAATTTCCCACAGAGTCAACCACGCGCAGGGTGATCGCATGCTCCCCTGGCTCCAGGCTTTCAATCCCAACCGTATACTGTTCGGAATCGCTATCAGCGATTCCATCTTCCGGGAAAAGAATATTCCACCTCCCCGCATCGACTGAATACTCGGCTTGGTGGATGACACTTCCTCTGGTGTGAACACTGAATTGCAAGGTGGCCCGAGTACCCTCGACTTGAGGGACTCCCAGTTCCAGGACCGGGGACGAATTGGCGATCACAAAGGACTTGCTGACCAGCTCACCTTCCAATGCTTGTGCTGCCGGATTACTGACACGGTCGGTGACCACGACTTTGACGAAGTACACTCCATCGGGAAAGCTCACTCCATCGATGGTGTAGTAGGTTACCAACAAGTCTGCTTCTAAAAGTCTCCATCTGGTTTCTTCGCGGCTACGATAATAAAGAGAGTAGGTGAGGTCATCACTGTTCAGGTCTTCTGCAGTCCAGGAGATACTCTGGGCACCTGCAGAATAGATCTGACGAGGTGGTGGTTGATCTGATGGCGTGCCTAAATCACGGACCGCTCGGGGCAGCGAGCGGAGGTGCGCTTGGTCGGGACCACCGGGGCTAACGCCACCTGCAGGATTTGCGGCCACCGTTCGGATAAAAGCCAGTCCCGGGGCATGAATGGTAAGAGAGGTCAGTTGAGGAGACATGTTGCGCTGGATATAACTGATTGTCACTGATTCAACGGCATTGCGCTGGGAGGTCAAGGCTGTGGTCTCTCCCTCTTGGAGGAATTCCATTTTCCACTGCAGGAATCGAGCCGGAACACTTTGAATATGGCTCCCACTGGGATCACTGTAGGAAGCACTCCAGTCGCTCCAGGTCTGGTCCGGCCCTTCGGTATTGCCAGAACGGGTGTAAACTTTGACGAGTCGATAGGTGTTATTGCTCATCCGCCACTCAATCATTCCCCAGGAGGCAAGCATGGTGGCGTCCAGGACTTTCGATTCGTAGACACCTACGCTGGAGGGCCGGGACAGCAATTGGAACACCCGGCCCAGGTTGCTGGTGGCGGCATAGAGTGTCCCCTGCCGCTCGAGCAGTTGTGTGACCTGTTCCTCCGGAGTCTGGGTCAGAAAGGTGACGAATTTACGGGAGTCAATCGAGATGATTCGTCCCTTGTTTCCCGTGCCCACCAGCAGATTTCCATTATTTCGCATGAGCAAATCGAAGGCCAGTTCATCATTGGAAGCGTAGAGGAGATCAACCAAACCTTCCTTATCAACCTTATAAATCTCCAGCAGTGACCCCTCTTCCGTCCCCGAAATTCTGACTGTGACCTCTCCGGCAGCTGTCGTCGGGGAGAGCTCCCGTGATGTTTGAGCAGGGGACTGAAGGACCGCCTCATGGTCCGGATCCCCTAGCCTCGACAGTGCAGCTGCATAGATGCTTCCGTACCGATCCACGGTAATGGCCTTGATCTCCTGGAGAGGTGAGTCGTAGATCACGAAGGGCGATCCGTTGGAGGAAATGCGAAACAGTAAACCTCCCGGGGCAGTTCCCGCCAAAAGATTTCCCTCCAGATCCCATTCCAGAGCGGTAATGTGGGTCTCCCTGCTATCGTAGAAAACGTCGCCCTCTCCCTGTGGATTGACTTTGTAGATCACTCCTGTGGGACCGGTTCCAACGAAGAGATTATTCTGAGCATCCATGGCCAGCGTCCAAATGTACTTTTCGTCTGGATCAAAGAAGACTTGAGCTTCCCCTCGATCGTTCATTCGGTACACCTTGCCGTCAGGTCCAGCCCCCGCATAAATTCGGTCTGTGGAGTCGACTGTCAAGGCATAGACCCCAGGATATTCCAGCCGGGCCCACTCTCTTCCACTCCCTCTGGAATTGACACGAAAGATCTTTCCATTATTGCCGGTACCCAGATAGAGATTACCGCCCTTATCCATGACTGCTGCATAAATGAAGGCTTCTTCACTATCGAGCACCGCTTCAAGAGCTGGCGCCAAGATCAGTTTTCCGTCGCTGGTGACCGAAACTCCATTGAATTCACCCTGGAGAAATTCACTCTGTTGGGAGGTCGTCCAGCGGGCGGGCTGAGTGGCTTCCAGGAGAAGACCCGAAACCAGAAAGAAGGTTGCAAATCCTAGGAGACGGTTGTAATTCATCTCTTTAAAGTGTTTGGAAGATTCGTGTCTACTGGACGTTAACGCTGATCTCCTGCCAGCCTTTCAGAACAAAATCTGTGGCCGGCAGTTCGTGTTCAACGTATATCACACTATTGATCGGCATAACCTCGCCAGAGGTCTTCTCAGAACCGTAGAGTGCCAGCAGGGAGGGAGGAAGGTCAGGCATTCCCTCTCCCGCAATCACTGATCCTGATTGTTCACGGGTCAAGCGAATATAGAGACGATCATTCTTCTTCAAGTTGTTAATTGCTTTAATCAGCTGCTGCAAGTTCTCCGGAACAAACTCGCCCCGGCCCTCACTGGCATCCCTTTGAGCCAGTGACAAGCCATCGGCGACCACGATTCTCAGAGGGCCGGCACCGACTTCCTCGGGAATCTTCACCGGGTATTTTTCGATCATTGTCTCGCCATTGGATTGGCGCAAAAACACCGTCAAAGTGACTTCCTCTCCTGGGTCAGCTTCCAGCCGGTCTTGCCACACCTTTTCCAATGTCGCTTCTCGAGTCTGTTCCACCGCTGTGATCTCGACGCTGATTTTCTCCATTACCAGGTCCTCAAATCCGCTGGTCAACAGAAAGTTTACCGGAGTGGCTGCCGCCAGTGCAGCGATAGCGGAACTGCTCGCCAGATCGGAAAAACTGCTCTCGAAGTTGATATCCTGTTGCCCTTTTACCGCGATGGTGCATTTAACCTGCAGGGTCTGTCCGCCAATGGCTCGTTCTGAGGAAACGATACTGTTATGGACCGCGAAGTTAATCAAAAAAGGAGTGAGAAAATTGTCCGTTACGACTTCGAAATTCAGCCGTTTGAGTTCATTCCGGCTGGTGTGGAGTTCCAACTCAACCGGTATGAGTTGAGGCCTCTCTCCGGCCACACCCATAATTCCAGTGGCACGATCCTGTTTGATGCTCCCGATGAATCCGATCGGCGCCGAGACCTTCTGGCTGGTCATCAAACTTGGAATAATGGTCAGTACGGCCGCATGACTAAGAGGCAAGTCAGTGTAACCGATGCTCAGAAAAGGGTGGCCAAAAGCATAGATCTTGGAACCATTGATATAGGTAACAGTGCCACTGGCACTGACATCCAAGTCTCCCCTGACCAGCTGGACACTGATTGTCGAACCGGCCTGCAGAGGAACATCCTCATATTCCTCGATTC
Source organism: Acidobacteriota bacterium (assembly GCA_027295745.1). Taxonomy (GTDB): domain Bacteria; phylum Acidobacteriota; class UBA6911; order RPQK01; family JADFOI01; genus JADFOI01. The sequence continues at coordinate 6,262 of JAPUKI010000150.1, read as the reverse complement.
TGGCACTACCCATGCCCCGCACCGGGACCAAACCCAGTGACTCCAGTTGAGAGGCAAATGGCTCAATGGAGCCGGCCGAAAAACCAGAGAGACTTAAGGGCGTAGCGATCGGCTGCAACCTTCCAAAGTCCTGTCCACGGGTCATTGCGGAATCCACCAGAAATCGGGGGGGGGCAAAATGAGAGGAGAAGGATGGGAGTTGTGCCGCCTGATACATGTCCTGAGGATTGACACTTCGGAGGATCCGAGAGCGGGCTACAGGATTCTCCTTGAAGATGTCCAGCATTTCACGGATGGGTGTGATGCCGACGAAGGGTTCTTTGGCGAAGGGAAAGGAGAAAGCGACCGCTCCTATCAACTTGTCCTCAATGTAAACGGGGCTTCCACTCATTCCGGCAAACACTCCCGTTGAGTCAATCGGTTCACCCGCCAGCCGCGCTAAAATCAGATTTTGTTTTGGCCCGACGTTCTCCAGAACACCCAAAATCTCAACCTGGAAAGTTTCTACCCGGGTCCCTTGGAAGACTGTCTTTCCGTATCCCTTTTGCCCCGATTTGATCAACTCCAGGGAGTAGAAGTCAGCCGACTGACCTATCAGGGAAATGGTAGCCAGGAACGATAGCGCCAAGGCATGACCCAGTCGCCGAAAATTCATTGTAGGAAAGCCCTCTCTACTCTGTATAGTCGCTCCACCAGTATACCGAGTGAGAATTCTCCGGGTCAATGGCACTGGCACTGAGTACTGAGTGCCTCGCTTCCAGGCACTTTGTCAGTGGAGCCTGTCAATATCAGGCAACATGTTTTCTCTACCGACGGCCTTGCCTTGCCTGAAGCTTTACGGAAGTTCCAATGCTCAGACTTGATCGGCTGGAACTAACTGGATTTAAATCATTTGCGGAGAAAACCTCCATCCAGTTCGAGGGGGGGATCAGCAGCATCGTCGGACCCAACGGCTGTGGCAAGTCCAACCTGGCGGATGCCATCGGTTGGGTGCTGGGCAGTGGGACCGCTCAAAGCCTTCGGGGCCAGAGAATGGATGATGTGATCTTCAACGGGACCCGCACACGCCGTCCCTCCGGACTGGTGGAGGCAACCCTCGTCTTTTCTCGAGTCGACAACCAGCCCATTGTTCTGAAGGCAACGGACTTTTCCGGTGAGATCCTGGAGATTAGCCGCAAGCTTTACCGTTCCGGGGAAAGTGTCTACACAGTGAACCAGCGTCGTTGTCGGCTCAAAGACATCCATGCAGTGCTGGAAGAGGCAGGGCTCGGTTTCGCCTCTTACGCCCTCATTGCTCAGGGGAAAATCGGCTGGTTCCTGAGCGCCAAACCGGTGGAACGACGTTCGGTCATTGAAGAGGCTGCCCGCATCACGGGATATAAAAGCAGACGGCGCAGTGCCGAAGTGAAGTTGGAACTGGCACAACAGAACCTGCTGCGTGTGAACGACATCATGGGCGAAATAGAACGCCGACTCCGCTCGCTCAAGCGTCAGGCCGCCCAAGCCCGACGCTACAAAAGAGTGAAGGAAGAATTCCGCCAAGTCCAGCGCCACAAGTTTGTGCGGGAAGCACACCAGTTGAGAGGTGGCCTGGAACACCTGGACCGGGAATTGGAACAGCTCCAGAAATCTGACGAAGATCTGAGCAAGGAACTGGTTCAAGGCGAGGAAGCTCATCGCCAGACTTTGAAAGAGAGAGAAGAACTGGAAACAGGACTTTCTCAGTTACGACAGAGTTCATCAGAGACTCGACTGGACACAGACCGGACTGAGAATTCAATTCAGTACCATGGTGAGCAAATCGAGGCCAGCCGAAAATCTCTGGAAATCAACGCCTTAGAACAACAAACGATTGCACAGTCCCTGGAAAAGGTGGGGGAGGAATTGGTGCGTTTTCTCTCCGAGTGTATAGCCTTGGAGGAAGAAGAGAAGCAGATTGAAGCGGCCATCAAAGAACAGACTGAAGTGGTTCAGCGGCACGAGAGTGAGGTGAAAGAAGCCGAGGGTCGGGCCCTGGAGCTTCAAACCCGGTTGCTTCGTCTGTCGGCCGAGACAGCCTCCTTCAATAACCTCAAAGGACAACTTGAGCAGCGGCTCAAGGCCGCTCATTCCAACCGCGAGCGTCTGGAAAGGGAACGAGCCAGTCATGCATTGAAGCTGGAGGAAAGCTCGGCTAACTGGGAAGAAACAAAGGGCAGCCTTGCGAAGAAGAAATCAGAGACGACTCTGCTGGCCCAGCGCTTGGGTGAGCAAGAAGCCCAGAAGAAGGATCTCCAACGGCAGGTGGAGGAAACCCAGGGGGAGGCAGAGGAGACCCACCAGAAATTCATCGCCCAACGGGAACGACTTCACTCCCTCCAAGAGCTCCACCTCAGTCATGCCCAGTACAGCGAAGGAGTTCAGAGTATCCTGAAGCACCTCAAAGCCACCGAAACCGTAAGAACTGCGGGTACCCTGGCTGAGTGCATTGAGACCAGTCCTCGCTATGAAAAGATGGTGGAACAGTTTCTCACTGAGGAGCTGGAGTACATTCTTGTGGATTCTCTGGATGAGGCGGTAGTGGGGATCTCAGAGTTCAAAACACTGCAAAGCGGAAAGTGTACTTTCCTGGCTCTTTCTTCATCTAATGGTTATCGACAAAATACTATCCACCACCCAGTGGTTGGATCTTCATCAGGTAACGGAGTTCACGGAATTCTTAGCGACCTGCTGCAGATGAATCCTGACATCAAGAAGGCTTTTCACCGCACCTTGCCCCAGAGAGCAGAAGCCATCGTGGTTTCCAACCTGGAGAAAGCTCTTGAACTCGCTCCCCAATATCCTGAGAGCACTTTTATCACCTTGGACGGAGAGTCTCTCACTCCCCGCGGATTGCTGTCGGCCAGCACCGTCCAGGCGAAAGAATTAGGGCTGCTGAGTTTGAAGCGACAGAAGAGAGACCTGGAATTGAAAATTCTTGAAGTCCAGAAGAGAAGCCAAACGCTTCGAGAGAAACAGGAAAAACAGCAAGAACAGCTGAACGTGACTTTGAAGTTCTTTACAGAGAAGGAGGAATCCCGGCGCCAGTTGGAAAGGGAAATGATCGGCTTGACTCACCTGGAAGAACAGTGGAAAAGGGAGCAAAGGCTACAACAGCAGGCGCTGAAGGTCATTGAAGGTGAGATGGCCCAGCTACATCTTGAACAAGAGCAGCAGGCCAGGGAGATCAAAGAAGTCGAAGAACAATTAGCCGAAAAGAACGGCCATCAAGCCTCAGAGGAGAAGATGCTCTCGCAGACCCAAAACTCCTTGCAGCAGCTCAGGGTAGAGCTCGGGCGGATTCGCGAGCAGCTTCATTTGCGCTCCTCTGATCACAAGGTCTTGAGTGAACGGCGCCTGGCACTCGACCGAACCGTGGAACGGCTAGAGGAACAGCTGCAAGCTCTTGAGACTCGAAAAGAAGTCATCCAAACAACTCAGCAACAACATGAAGAACGATCGGAGAAGATGGCGGCAGCTCTTGAAACCTTGAGAGCAGACCTCACACGCTACCAGAAAGCAGCAGCGCAGCTCACTTCCCGTCTCCAGGAGCGGGAAGAGGAATATGAAAGGTGGAAAGAGGATTATCCGAAGACCGAGAAGGGGTTGGTCGATTCGCGAGGACGCAAGGCTGAGTTGCAGCAAGAGCGAGCTCAGGTGGATATCCAACGGGCACGTGCTGAGACTCAACTCCAACACATCAACCAGCAGGTCCTGGAGCAACTTCAAATGTCTCTGGATGAGGCTGCTGAAGGAGTCGACCCCAAGGAGGTGAGTGAAGAGGTTGACCAACAACACAGTGAGCTCAAGGCACGCCTGGATCAGTTCGGTCCCATCAATATGGCCGCCTTGCAGGAATACCAGGACATTGAAAAGCGTTACAATTTTCTCGACTCACAGCGTCAAGATATCGAGAAATCGATGGCTGACACCACACGGGCGATCCAGGAAATTAATCGTCGAAGCCGAGAAAAATTCAGCCATGCCTTTGAAGCGATCAATTCACACTTCAACGAAATTTTTCAAAAGCTGTTTGGAGGTGGAGAATGTGGGATGCGGCTCTTGGACGAAGAGGATCTTTTGGAGAGCGGTCTTGACATCTATGCCCAGCCTCCTGGGAAGAAACTTCAAAACGTCAGGCTTCTGTCAGGCGGAGAAGAGGCGCTGACCGTGTTTGCCCTTCTGATGGCCATTTTCACTCACCGCCCCAGCCGTTTTTGTGTCCTCGATGAAGTGGACGCACCTCTTGACGATGCCAATGTTGTCCGTTTCACAAACCTTATCCAACAGATGAGCGAGCAGACCCAGTTCATCGTCATTACTCATAACAAGCACACGATGCAGGCGGCCGATGCCCTTTACGGTATCACCATGGAGGAAGCGGGCGTTTCTCAGGTGGTAGCAGTGAAACTCTAAGAGAAATCCTAAATCCTAAATTCTAAATCCCAAACAAATTCCAAATTACAAATTCCAAACAAGAGCTTTGGCTAACTGCAGTGCTCCAAGGTCTTGAATTTGTTTGTAATTTGTAATTTAGGATTTGGAGCTTCTCTTAGTCTCAATTCCGTGTTGCCGGATTTTCTTTGAGAGCGTATTTCGATGAACGCCCATGGTTTCGGCTGCACGGCTCAGGTTTCCATTCGTTTCCTTCAGGACGCGCAGGATAAAGAGCTTTTCGAACTGGGAAACGGCTTCACACCAGTAAATTCCCTTGACCACCATTTCATCAATGAGCTTCTCGAGTACCTGCTTGATTTTGGTCTGTTCGGCGCTCATAGCGCTTCATCCAAGTCTCTGCCCGTCAGGCGACGATAAGCCTCCAAGTAGCGCTTCGAGGTGGCTTCCACGATAGACTCGGGAAGCTCCGGGCCAGGAGGGGTTTTGTCCCAATCAAGCGTCTCTACAAAATCGCGAATGAATTGTTTATCGAAGGAAGGCTGAGATTTTCCCGGTTCAAATCCATCAGCCGGCCAGAATCGAGAGGAGTCCGGTGTGAGGACCTCATCGATGAGAAACAGGCGTGATCCTTCCATTCCGAATTCAAACTTGGTATCGCAAATGATAATGCCTCTCTGAAAGGCAAGTTTCCGGGCTCGGTTGTAGAGTCGAAGGCTCAGGTCTCGGACCTGTTCTGCCAACTCAGGGCCAACGATCTCGGCAGCACGCTCAAAGCTGATATTTTCGTCATGGCCCGTTCTCGCTTTGGTGGACGGGGTGAAAATCGGTTCAGGAAGCTCTTCTGACTCGCCCAGGCCAGTGGGCAACTGGATTCCACAAATCGTTCCACTCTGGCGATATTCTTTCCAGCCCGATCCGGCCAGGTAACCCCGCACCACGCACTCGATGGGAAGAGGACTGCACCTTCGAACCAGCATCGAGCGACCCGCCAACTCCTTCCTGAAGGAATGCAGGGAAGCTGGAAACTCTTCCACCCGAACAGAGATGAGGTGATGAGCGACAATCCCTTCTAGTTGCTCAAACCAAAAGGCAGAAAGTTGGGTCAACACTTTACCTTTCTGAGGGATCGCAGTGGGCAATATGACGTCAAAGGCCGAAATGCGATCGGTTGCAACGATCAGAAGCTGGTCGTCCAGCGCAAAGATCTCCCGGACCTTTCCTTGACAAACTTTGGGAATTCCAGGCAGCTCCTGCGTCTTGATAGCTGTTTCTCGCCCCAATAGCCTCTCTCCTCACACCTTCTTCTTTTGACAAGAGAAAAGGAATCTTTAGTGCCTCGCTTCAAAAACGAGCCATTAAATGATTCTAATGGAAGATCCCCAACAGGCAAACTTCCATCAGAAAAAGGATTATATTATCTGATGGCTTGACAGCTGGAAAAGTCCGTTGTTATAGTTGGCACTCAATCAAGGGGAGTGCTAACCAGTCAACGTAATTACCTGTGGAAACTAGCGTTTCTCAAGCTTCTACATTTTTTTTACCGTAAACAATGAGCAAGAAAGGAGCATACAGAATGAAGATCAAGCCTTTACATGATCGAGTTTTAATCAAGCGGCTAGACACGGAAGAGGAAGAGACTCGTGGTGGAATTGTAATCCCTGATACGGCCAAGGAAAAACCTCAAGAGGGAGAGGTTGTGGCTGTGGGGGAGGGGAAGGTTCTGGACAGTGGAGAGAAGGTGAAAATGTCGGTGAAAGAAGGAGACCGGATCCTTTTTGGGAAATATTCGGGAACGGAAATAAAGATCGATGATGAAGACTTCCTAATCATGCGCGAGGACGAAATT
>JAPUKI010000015.1 GCA_027295745.1 Acidobacteriota bacterium | reverse complement strand
AATGTCGCTAATGATCAGGGTATTGGTTCGCACGTCGACGTTCATGCTGCCGCGAGGGCTCAGATGGGGCAGTAAAGTGGCCATGAGCTCATCGCCGGTGGCGTAATTGAGACGCTTGCTGACGGTAATGGTGTCCTCCGCCAGAAAGGTAGCTTCGTTCAGTTGTTGTCGGGCTTCTTGCTCCTGTCTTAACTTTCCTTGGGTGGAAATGCGCACCAGATTTCCCTCGATCCTTTTGGCAAGTCCCTGGCTCTGTAGAACCGCCTCAAAGAGTTGGTCCCAGGGCACCTGTTCTACATTAAGCGTGAGCGATCCAGACACCTCCGGGTCGATCAGAATGTTCAGTCCGCTCAGCTCCGATATGGTTCTGAAGAAATCGGAGACGGAGATCTGCACCACCTTCAAAGAAACGGGTTCGCCTTCGAAAGAAATTTGCTCGACTGCCTGGGTCGCTGGAAGGGTCGCTTGAGCCCGTGCGCTGACCGAGTAAAATGGAAAGGAGCAGACGACAGTCAGAAGTAAGGCTTGAGACAGGCCTTTTGGGAAGACGTATTTTTTTGTATTTGTCATTCTCTCTCCTAATTCTCTTCGGATATCAGCCTTTTGACCACCCTCAGGTTCTCCGAGTTGCCTCGGGGGTCAAAGGCTTCCTGAATGAACACGACCTCTTGCTGCGAAATCTCGAATATATACCCGTCGAACAGCCTGCTGTCTTCTCGGGCCATGTAAGTGAAACCGTCAACGCCCCTCAGAAGGACGACTTTAGATGCCTCCCCAACTGCCACACCTGTGATGGTCACCTCTTCGATGGCCAATCCCACCAGGCCCAAGGGTCTTTCGCTCAGGGGCGGAAGTTCTGGGATGAATACCTCGGGTTGTTCTTCGCGAAACAGCTCGTCCAAGTTGACAAAGGGATCTCTCCTCCCCCGGGGATCATAGATTTGAGCCTGAAGCTCTAAGGGCAGGCTCAAGCCAAAAGAGAGCACGATCAGGAAGATACCGAGAAACCCTTTACAAGCCTGTGCCATTTTCTTCCTTCTTTCCAATTTCCGTTTCGGGTTCTAGCTCGTTTCTGGTTCCACAAAAACAAAAGTGGTGGCGGTACAGGTTGCCGATATGGTCCGGTCTGGATCCGCGCTGGAAAGGGCTCTGATTTCGATGTTCTTGACGTTGATAATTCGCTGGAAATTAGCCACCCTTTGGAAGAAAAGCCCCAAGTTGTTGTAGCTGCCTTCCAGAGACATCCGAATCGGCCAGTCTTGGTAAAATTCGTGTTGTTCCGTTGCCTGGGGGGTAAAACTTCTGATGCTGAGATTGGATTCAACGGCTAACTCTTCAACTCGACGAACGATTTCGGCTGTTTCTTTCTCATCGGGCAGAACCTGTTTGAGTTCATCCAACTGGCCCTCCAGCTCCCCAACTTCCAGTTCGAATTGGGGAAGTCTGTCCGCTACGGCCCGCCCCGCCTCAACTTCGTCGGTGAGTTCAACTATTCTTTCCCTCTGAGAGCCGATTTCGGCACTGACAGGATTGATCATGGAGTACCAGAAAAAACCCAGTCCAGCTACAGCCAGGGCGGCAAGGAGGATCTGCTGCTGTTGCGGCAAGTCAGCAATTTTCTGAATCATTCGCTTTCCCCTTCGCCCACAGTCTCACAATGCAGTTGGAATTTGATACTGCTTTCCTGGTCCTGTTCCCAAAATTGAAGATCGACATATTTGAAGGCACGAGTATTGTCTAGAGCGGCAATAAAATCGGCCACAAATGGCACGTCAAACGCCCGTCCCTCAATGGTGAGAAGGTTCTCTTGCTGGACCAAACTTGTCAGCCACAGTCCGGGAGGGTTGTTGGGAACGCTGCCAATCACAACATTCATCAACTCAACAGGCCCTTTTTGGTTGGACTTGAGCCGTTCGATAATGGCAATCCGTTCCTCCAGTGCACGTTTCCGGTCTTCAAATTCCTGGACTTTGAGCGTTATCTCCTGCAGCCTTTGACTTTCCTCCTGGAGCTGGTCAACACTCACTTGCAGGCTCGCACGAGTGCTGGTGACGTTCCAGTACCAGCCTCCCACGCCCATTGCAACCAGCAGAATACCTAAGATGGCGTACTGCTGAACCGGTGTGCTTGAAACGGCCTCGAAGGTTGGGTACAGGTTGATTCTTATCATCGGTCCCTAACCCTCCCTAGGCTCCACTCCTCAAATTCACTCATACTGTAAGATATCCGAAAGTCTTGTGGAGTTCCAGAGTCAGTCCTTCCGAGCCCGATCGTAATCTGGATCTGGCAGTTCTCTCATGATGGATTTTCAGAGCTTCGTATGGATTTCCGCTACCTGGCCTCACCGGGAACACAGAAAAGGCAAAAGCACCGATACTCGCACTCTGCAAGCCTTTTGCTTCCCCAGAAAACAACACAGCAAGCTCCTTAAGCTTAGCTGACTGCGGAACACTGCTTACCATAGCCTCCTAGTATGACAGTTTCCGGAACAGAGTTAAATTATTTCCACAATTTTTTCACAGTTTTTCCACTAGCCCGCATTATGCATAAATTTTCTGCTACAGTGTCGCAATCATCCGGGGTGCGTTGCGCACCGACGGCGTTGTGCTTCCTTGCGCTCCTCGGCGTACTGCACGAGTACGCCGAGGAGCGCTTGCGGGTCGCACGCCTTGTCATGGCGGCGCTTGCGCCACTTCGCTACGAAAACCTATGCATAATGCGGGCTTGCCCTTCAAGAGGCCTGAGTACGGGTTTCTGGGTCAAGGATTCCTCGAACACCAGATGCAGCTTCAGCTTTCTGTCCTAACAGAGGGGACGAGACACGAATGAAGAGAAGCCTTCTGAAAGCTCTGTCTGGCTACCCCGAAAACTTGACAGTGATGAGCTCGTTCCTGTACTTTGTGCGTTTACTTTTTGGACGGACATGAAAAGTATAGGGACCATCTGTGAAGACGTACATTAAGCCTGTGAGTGAAATCGAGCGGAAATGGTATCTGGTGGATGCAGAAGATCGAGTCCTGGGCCGTCTGGCCTCACGCATTGCCTCCATTCTCATGGGCAAGGAAAAGCCGTGGTATTGTGATTTTCTCGACACAGGCGATTTCCTGATTGTGGTCAACGCCGACAAGGTCATGCTCACCGGGAAGAAGTGGGAACAGAAGACTTATTACGCCCATAGTGGCTATCCTGGCGGTCTCAAGGAAATCCGAGCCAAGGACTTGCTCAGCAAGCACCCTGAACGTTTGATGACATTTGCCGTCAAAGGGATGCTTCCCAAGAACAAGTTAGGGCGGAAGATGTTAAAGAAGCTAAAGGTCTATGCTGGTAGCGATCATCCTCACCAAGCGCAGAAGCCTGAGGCCCTGGAGTTCTGAGGAGATAAAGGTTGGAAAAGACTCAGTACTATGGAACTGGCAAAAGGAAGACCTCAACGGCCCGAGTCTTCTTAATGCCAGGGACTGGGCAGATTGTAGTCAACCGCCTTGATTTTCAGGATTATTTTAAAAGCAAGGTCCAGCGCATGGTCGTCACCCAGCCGCTGGTTTTGACGGAACAGTCCGATGCGTTTGATGTCTACATCAACGTCAAAGGCGGAGGTTATACCGGACAGGCTGGTGCCGCTCGACTGGGTATCGCGCGGGCATTATTGCAATTTGATTCTGGCTTGCGTGAGAAATTGAAGAAAGCAAGGTTTCTCAACCGCGATTCACGAATCAAAGAGCGCAAGAAATACGGTCAGCCAGGAGCCAGGAAGCGCTTTCAATTTTCCAAAAGATAATCAGGAGGAGCTGTTTGGGGGCGATCTCAATAAAAGTTTTGCTGGAGGCGGGTGTTCACTTTGGTCATCAGACTGGGCGCTGGAACCCGAAGATGAAGCCTTTCATCTTTGGTAGGCGCAGCGGTGTTCACATCATCGATCTCCAAAAAACCCTCCGGCTTTTCAAGGAAGCGGTCGACTTTGTGACCAATTTAGCTGCCCAGGGGAAGACAGTTCTCTTCGTCGGGACCAAGAGCCAAGCCCAGGAGACAGTCGAGGAAGAAGCGCGTCGCTGTGGGATGTATTGGGTGAACAATCGATGGTTAGGCGGATTGCTCACGAACTTCCCCACTGTTCAGAAGAGCATCAAGCGCTACCGGGAACTGGAGTCCATGCGCGACAATGGATTTTACGAAAAGCTTTCAAAGAAGGAAGTTGCACGCCTTGAACGTGAACGTAAAAAGCTGGAGAAGAATTTACTGGGCATCAAGGAGATAGATCGATGTCCCGATGCTCTGTTTGTGGTGGACTCAAGAGAGGAAACCATTGCCGTCAAGGAAGCCGCCAAGCTGAAGATTCCGATCATTGCCATTGTCGATACCAACTGTGACCCCGATTTGATCGACTACATCATTCCCGGCAATGACGATGCATTGAGAGCCATCAAATTGTTTGCCGGAACTGTGGCCGACGCCATCCTGGCAGGGAAGTCTGTCTACGCGGCCCGCGTGGAAGCTGAACTGAAAGAAACCGATGACAAGGCCGCCAAGGAAGCAGCTCAACGCCAAGCGGCCAAGGAGGCGAAAGAGGCGGTCCAGCTTGCTACCAGAGAACAGGCTGAAGCCAAGGGGCTGGCAGCGACTGCTGAGGAGGAAAGTGGAGAGGAAAAGGAAACCGAAGCAGGAGTGGTCGAGCCAGCTGCGGCCGTTGAAGCTGCCAAATCTTCCGATTCTTCTCCAGCTGAGGAAACAGACAAAGGGACGGCCGTCCCGGCCCGGGAAATGAAGAAGAAAGAGAAAGAAGAGGCGCCCAAGAAGAAAAAGACACCAGCCAGAAAGGCGAAAGGTGAGGCGAAAAAGGCCAAATCGACTCAGGCGGCCAAAGGGAAGAAGTCTGAGGAGAAGTCTGAAAAGACAGCTTCTAAAACCCGCAAGACTGCCTCTGCAACGAGCAAGTCCACGAAGCCCCGGGGGAAGTCAAAGACCCCTAAAAAGCCTGATTCTGAGGAACCTTCTGCTGTTTCCAGCTCTTCCCGCTGAGGCCGATTCTTATAACCCCGCCAGCCGAAAAGACAGAGAAGGAGGACGTTGATGGCTATTGCTGCGGAACAAGTAAAAGCACTTCGAGATCAGACTGGTGCTGGAATGATGGAGTGTAAGAAGGCCCTAGTGGAAGCCGACGGTGATTTCCAGAAAGCCGTTACCCTCCTTCGGGAGCGGGGTTTGGCGGCAGCTTCAAAAAGAGCGGATCGCGAGACGAGAGAAGGGATCATCGGTCACTATATCCATGCTGGGGGAAGGCTTGGTGTTTTGTTGGAGGTCGACTGCGAAACGGATTTTGTGGCCGGCACTGACCAATTTCAAGAACTGGTCCGCGATCTCGCGATGCAGATCGCCGCTTCCAGTCCGTCCTTTGTGCGGCGCGAAGATGTCAGTCAGGAAAAAATCGAAAAGGAAAAAGAGATCTACCAGAAGCAGGCGCTGGCTGCTGGTAAACCTGAAAAGCTGGTAGAGAGAATAGTTGAAGGAAAGCTCAATAAATATTATTCTGAAGTCTGCCTGTACGAGCAGCCGTTTATTAAAGATTCTGACCTAACCGTTGAGGAATTGATAAAGTCCATAATTGCCATCGTCAAAGAGAATATCTCTGTGAAACGGTTCGCTCGTTTTAAGGTCGGGGAATAAAGTAGACGGTCTTACACACCAGGATTGGGGAAACGACAGATGACTCGGGAAGCGGCTCACAAGAAAAAACCAGCTACCGTGGAAGCTGTCGATATCCAAAAGCCGCGCTATTCGCGAGTTCTCATAAAGCTCAGCGGAGAAGCCCTGATGGGTTTTCAGGAGTTTGGGGTGGATCCGGCAGTAATGGGGACGATCGCCCGCCAGGTCGTGGAAGTTCATCAACTCGGGGTTGAAATCGCAATAGTCGTGGGAGGAGGAAATATTGTCCGAGGTGTCAAGGTGAGCGAAGCCGGTTTCGACCGAGCCACCGGAGATTATATGGGCATGTTGGCTACCATGATTAACGCCCTTGCGCTGCAATGCGCACTGGAGAAAGAGGGTATTGACACTCGCGTTCTGAGTGCGATCCAGATGTCCGAGGTGGCCGAGCCGTTTATTCGACGCAGAGCCATTCGACACCTGGAGAAAAAGAGAGTGGTCATCTTGGCTGCGGGCACAGGTAATCCTTACTTCTCCACCGACACAGCCGCTGTTTTGAGGGCCATGGAGATCCAGGCGGAGGTTATTTTAAAGGCGACCAAAGTAGATGGAGTCTATGACTGCGATCCCACGGAAAACAAAAACGCTAAGTTCTTGAAGCAAGTCACTTACTTTCAAGTCTTGGAGAAGGGACTGAAGGTCATGGATTCGACTGCTATTTCCCTGTGCATGGACCATGGGCTACCCATTGTCGTTTTCAACTTGCGGAAAGAAGGTAATATCAAGAAGGCAGTGCTGGGACGGGAAGTGGGATCAGTGATCACGAACTAGCCCTGTATTCCCTATGATTGAGATTAAAGATATTCTCTTAGAAACAAAACATCGCATGCAAAAGACCCTCGAAGACCTGAGGAGGGAGCTTGCCACAATTCGAACGGGACGAGCCTCGGTTCACCTTCTGGACGACGTGAGTGTGGACTACTATGGGACTCCTACTCCCGTCAACCAAGTGGCTACCCTGCATGCTCCAGAACCCAGCCTGATTACTATCCAGCCCTGGGATATCTCCCAGATTGAGAGCATTGAAAAAGCCATTCTCACTTCCGATTTGAATCTCAACCCCTCTAACGATGGCAAGATCATTCGAATCCCCATCCCGGCTTTGACTCAGGAAAGGCGCGAATCCCTGGCCAAACAGGTTCGCAAAACCGCTGAGGATCACCGTACTGCACTCCGCAACATTCGTAGAGATGGCAATGAAAAGCTGAAAAAGTTGCTGAAAGAAAAAGAGATCTCTGAAGACTTGGAACACCATGGACTGGAACAAGTTCAGGAGATGACCGACAAGCGCATCAAAGAGATTGACGAAGTGGCCAAGCAAAAAGAAAAGGAAATCATCGAGGTGTAGGGAAATGTGGGGACACTGTCCCCACATTTCCCTACACCTTTCCTCCCCACCTTTCCCACATTTCCCTTAAGCCGGCAGGAAGACAGCGGCTGCCACAGCCGTCGTCCACAATCCGCCTTTGTCACCAACAGCGGACTGAGTAATGTTTGTTGTTTGGACGATCTTACCAGAGATCTTCCAGAGTTCTCTTTTCTCGTCCCAGTCTTGATCGGGATTGAAGTCGACTCCCAGGGTTGTCGACAGCATCTCAGCAGCGATATCTTCCGAATAAGCTCCGGCTTTCTCTTCTCTTTCTCCGAAACTGTGGTGTTCACTGAGGTAGCCGTACAGGTTGGAATCCCTCGGCATGGCGACACCTACAGCTGCAGCAATCAACCGATTGGGCTCGTTGGTGGCCACCTGGCTCATGACACAAAAAACGATTTGACCGGGTTGTAGCTTCGCTAATCCCTGGTTCTTCGGTACTAGCTTACAATGAGGGGGAAAGATGCTGGTAACCTGAACGATATTGAAGGCTCCAATGCCAGCATCTCTCAAAGACATCTCGAAACTGGTTAACTTTTCCCGATGTGTACCTGAGCCTCTTGTTAAACAAATTTCCTTAGGAATCGATGCTGTCAACGCTAGACTCCTTGACCTGTCTTGCCCGTATTATGCATAGATTTTCTGCTACAGTGTCGCAATCATCCGGCGTGCGTTGCGCACCGACGGCGTTGTGCGACCCGCAAGCGGGTACCCCTTGCGCTCCTCGACCTACTGCATGAGTACGTCTGCGGGGCGCGACCCGCAAGCGGGTACCCCTCACACGCCTTGTCATAGCGGCGCTTGCGCCACTTCGCTGCGAAAACCTATGCATAATGCGGGCTGACCGTTTCAATCTACCGGTAAACCGTGCACATTCTCGCCCATTTGCAAGCTGTCAACAAGGAAAATGTTTGGAGTCATTGCAATAGCACAGAGATGGCCCGAATAGACTCGGTTCTCTTTTTTTGTAAATATAGTTGTCGGCAAGCGGAAGGGAGAAGAGGGAGCAAGAGAGGGTCTGAAATGGCAACTGAACAGGAGTTATTTCCCGATTCAAGAGTTGATCCGACCCAAGAAAAGGAGATGTCAGTGGATCCTCCCTCTCTGGGCCAACAAGTTCGTGATTGGGTCAGAGATATTTCCCTGACCGCACTGACCGCCATTCTCATAGTGATCTTTGTGGTGCAGCCGGTGAAGGTGGAAGGGACCAGTATGGAGCCGAGGCTCGAACCACAAGATCGAATCTTTGTGAATAAATTTGTCTATTATTTTTCAGAAGTTGAGCGAGGAGACATCGTGGTTTTCTGGTATCCGAAGGATAAGACAAAATCCTTTATCAAACGAGCAATTGGCCTTCCGGGGGATACGGTTGAGTTGCGATCGGGAGTTGTTTACCTGAACGGAGAAGAGCTATCGGAACCCTACCTACCCACAGAATCCGACTACAGATCTCATCCTCTTCAGGTTGTCCCTCCCCATCAATACTTCGTGTTGGGAGACCATCGGACATCCAGTAACGACAGCCGGGACTGGGGATTTGTCCCAGAGCAGAACATCTTTGGCGAGGCGATCTTTCGGTATTGGCCCCTCTCAAAGCTGGGATCGATCAGATGAGAAAGAAAGAATCCAGAATCCAGAAGTCAGAATCCAGAATTACTAGCTTGAAGCTTGTACGAATGGTTTCAGGAGTAAATAGGGGTAGAAATGAGGGTGCACTAAGAAGATCTCCTCCTGTCCGTTTTTCTTCTGGATTACTGGATTCTCTCTTTTCTTAAGACCATGAACCAACGAAGAGCTGTCCTGTACCTGGAAGATGGGAGAATGTTTGAAGGCCTTGGTTTTGGTGCCCAGCAAGAGTCCATGGGAGAGGTGGTCTTCAATACCTCCATGACAGGTTACCAGGAGGTGTTAACCGATCCGTCTTACGCCGGTCAAATCGTAGTCATGACGTCTCCGGAGATGGGGAACTACGGTGTAAACTTGGAGGACGCAGAGTCACACAGACCATTTGTGGAGGGCTTTGTGGTCCGTCAATGCAGCCCCATTTTCAGCAATTGGAGAGGGCAGGGAACTCTAGAGGACTACCTCCGGGAGAATTCTATTCCCGGAATTACAGAAACCGACACACGTGCCCTGGTTCGTCACATCCGTGGGCAGGGAGCAATGCGAGGTATTATCTCCGAGGTTGATTTTGATCCGCAGTCACTAAAGCAGAAGGTGTTGAAACATCCCACCATGAAGGGAAGCGACTACGTGCGCGCCGTCACTTCAGAACAGACCTATTCCTGGGCTAGCGAGAACCGCCGATTCTCAGTGGTTGCTTATGACTTTGGTATCAAGAGGAACATCTTACGATGCCTGGCTTCCCGGGGATGTGATGTGACGGTTGTCCCGTCCACGACCAGTGCCGAAGATGTCTTGGCATTGAATCCGGATGGAATCTTCCTGTCCAATGGTCCTGGAGATCCTGAACCACTTCACTACATCGTGGATCACCTCAAGAAGCTGATTCACCAAAAACCTGTTTTCGGAATCTGTCTGGGTCACCAACTCTTGGCTCTGGCCTTCGGAGGGCAAACCTACAAACTGAAGTTTGGGCACCGGGGAGGGAATCAGCCGGTGAAGAACTTGATCACAGGTCGGGTAGAGATCAGCTCCCATAATCACGGGTTTGCGGTTGATCCCGATTCGCTCAAGAGCAGTGATATTCAGCTCACTCACCTGAACCTGAATGACCAGACGCTTGAAGGATTTCGTCACCGTTATCTACCCGTGTTTTCGGTTCAGTACCATCCGGAAGCAGCTCCAGGACCACACGATTCCTTCTACTTGTTTGACGATTTCCTGCATCTCATGAAGGAGAATGCTGACAACTGACAGCTGACAACGGACAGCTGACAAGAGACCACAGACCACAGACCACAGACCACAGAAAACTGAGCCATGCCCAAAAGGACTGACATCAAGAAAATCCTGATCGTGGGGTCGGGGCCCATCGTGATTGGTCAGGCTTGCGAATTTGACTATTCCGGGACTCAGGCCTGTAAAGCCTTCAAAAGCGACGGCTTTCAGGTGGTGCTGGTAAACTCGAATCCGGCCACCATCATGACGGATCCTGAGTTGGCGACGCGAACCTACATCGAGCCTATCACCCACGACTATGTAGCGGCGATCATCAAGCGCGAGCGTCCCGATGCCTTACTTCCCACGGTAGGAGGTCAGACGGGTCTGAATGTCTCAGTCGAACTGTGTGAGAGTGGGGTCCTGGACGAATTTGGCGTGGAGATGATCGGAGCGAAATTGAACGCCATCAAAATGGCAGAGGACCGCCGCCTTTTCAAGGCTGCCATGGTTGAGATTGAACTGGATGTGCCTCAGTCTGGATTTGCCAACAGCCTCAAAGAAGCTGATGCAATCATTGAGAAGATTGGACTTCCCGCCGTCATTCGGCCTTCCTTTACTCTGGGAGGGATGGGAGGGGGACTTGCCTTCAACAGCGAAGAGTTTATAGAGATTGTCACGCGTGGACTACGGCTCTCTCCGATTCATGAGATTCTGGTTGAAGAATCGATCATCGGCTGGAAGGAATTCGAGCTGGAGGTGATGCGAGATCTGAATGACAACGTTGTGGTCATCTGCTCCATCGAAAATGTTGATCCCATGGGAGTTCACACCGGAGACTCTATTACCGTTGCTCCCGCTCAAACCCTGACCGACAGAGAATACCAGCTGATGCGGGACGCCGCTCTTGCCACCATCCGAAAGATTGGGGTGGAGACGGGTGGGGCAAACATTCAGTTTGCGGTTCACCCCGAAACAGGTCAGATGGTGGTCATTGAAATGAACCCACGGGTCAGTAGAAGTTCTGCGCTGGCCTCCAAGGCAACCGGTTTTCCAATCGCCAAGATCGCCGCTAAACTGTCTGTTGGTTATACCCTGGATGAGATACCCAACGACATCACTCTGAAAACTCCCGCCAGTTTTGAGCCCACCCTCGACTACGTAGTGGTCAAGGTGCCCAAGTGGAACTTCGAGAAATTTCCTGAAGCCAGTTGCATTCTGGGCACTCAGATGAAGTCGGTCGGGGAAGTGATGGCAATCGGCCGAACTTTTCGTGAAGCTCTGCTCAAAGGGCTGCGCTCCCAGGAAACAGGGACGACCTTGGCAAGTGAAAAGGTGTCTAAGGACCGGATTCGGAAAAATCTGATACAGCCCACGCCTCAGCGATTGGCTTACATACGGCTGGCCTTGCTGGAAGGCTACACCATTGATCAGGTCCACGAGTTGACGCGGATCGATCCCTGGTTCCTCAATCAGATTGCTCAGATTGTGGATCTGAGCCAGAGTTTGGCGGAACACGATTGGGCCACCATTGACCCGGAGTTGATTCGCAGGGCCAAACGGGAGGGGCTTTCTGACCTGCGTCTCTCCCAGATTTTCGGACCCGGACTGACTGAAACGGATCTGTGGAATTATCGGAAAGAGAAAGGTATTCTGCCGGTCTTTAAAAGGGTGGATACCTGTGGTGCGGAATTTGAATCGCACACTCCCTATCTGTATTCCACTTATGAGGAGGAGGATGAATCAGAACCTTCCGATCGTCGGAAAGTTGTCATTCTGGGAAGCGGACCCAATCGGATCGCACAGGGAATCGAATTCGACTACTGCTGCTGCCATGCTGCCTTTGCCCTCAAGGAGGCGGGATTTGAGACCATCATGGTGAACTGTAACCCAGAGACAGTGTCGACTTATTATGACACCTCCGATCGACTCTATTTTGAGCCATTGACCTTTGAAGATGTGATGGCCATTGTGGAGAACGAAAAACCGGATGGTGTCATTGTCCAGTTCGGTGGGCAGACTCCCCTCAAGCTCGCGTTGAAGCTCTTCGATGCAGGTGTGCCGATTATTGGAACTTCTCCCCAATCGATTGATCTGGCGGAGGATCGCAAAAGATTTGGCGATCTGCTGCGTGATCTGGACATTCTCCAGCCCGAGAACGGTACCGCCATGTCTGTGAAGGAGGCCAGGAAGGTCGCCCGAGAGATCGGGTTTCCTCTCCTGGTGAGACCCTCCTATGTGTTGGGTGGTCGTTCCATGGCCATTATCTTTGATGAGAAGTCCCTGGACAAATACGTGAGATCCGCCGCGGAGGTCTCACCAGATCATCCGACTCTGATCGACAAATTTCTGGAAGATGCCCGTGAGTACGATGTTGACGCGCTGGCCGATGGAAGCAGGGTTGTCATTGGAGGCATCATGGAGCATATCGAAGAGGCCGGTATTCACTCCGGAGATAGTACCTCGGTATTGCCTCCTATTGTGATCGAAGAGAAACACCTGGAAACAATGCGGAACTATACCCGAAGACTGGGGCAAGCACTGGAGGTGGTGGGTCTCATGAACATCCAGTTTGCGGTGGTTGGGGATCAGGTGTACGTTTTGGAGGTCAACCCGCGAGCCAGTCGAACCGTTCCATTTGTCAGCAAGGCCACTGGAGTGCCTTTGGCTAAAATTGCAGTCCAGTTGATGATTGGTAAGAAGCTTGAAGAGCTGGGTTTGACGGATGACTTGAAAGTACGACACTGTTTTATCAAGACGCCGGTTTTTCCTTTTGACAGATTCCCGGGAGTAGACACGATCCTGGGACCGGAAATGAAGTCGACTGGTGAAGTGATGGGAGTTTCCGATAGCTTCGGATACGCCTATGCAAAAGCCCAAATCAGTGCTGGCGCTCATCTCCCCAAGGCGGGTGTTGTCTTTATGAGTGTAAATGAGAGGGACAAGCTCTTCATTTCAAACATCGCCAGAGATTTCCAGGAACTCGGGTTTCAGATTGTCGCAACTCGCGGAACTGCCAAGCTGTTGCGCGAATCAGGGCTTCGAACAGAGATGGTTTACAAAGTCAACGAAGGTCGTCCCAATGTCGTGGATCTCATCAAAAGCCGAAAAATCGATTTGGTGATCAACACACCCCTGGGGCGAGAATCGTTTTTCGACGAAAAAGCTATTCGCAGAGTCTGTATCCAGTACAGGACTCCCGCCATTACCACTCTTTCCGCAGCGGCAGCGGCCGTCAACGCCATTCGGGCACTGCAGCGAGAAGAAATCAGCGTCATGAGTCTGCAGGAGTACCATGCGCTTGAAAGGCAGGAGATAGGAGATAGGAGATAGGAGGCAGGAGTCGTGGACCCTGAAACCTCTATTCTGAATTTTGAATTCTGAATCTTATCTCTTGCCTCCTGACTCTTGCCTCCTATCTTTTTCACTCCGGGAAGATGAGCTTCTGGAATTCTTGATTTGTCGTCAGGGGTTCGAAGTCGGGATCGTTGTGAGCAAAAAACCGGTTTTCCTGGTTGAGCTGGATGGCTTTCTCCAAGTGCTTTAGGGCATCATCGGTATTCCCCACAGAAAGCGCAGTGGCCGCCATGGCGTAAAGAATGTGATCCCGGTCCGTTTTTGAAAGCTTTAAAGCCCGAGAGTAGTTCGCCAGGGCTTGATCGTATTGCCCGGCATTGTGGTGAAATACCCCTTGGTTGAAAATTTCTTCAGGTGTTCCTGGAGAATGTTTCTTCTGGGTTCTCAGATGTTTGTCGCAGACTTTCGAAAAGATCCTGGCACGAGCACTGACCTCAGTCTCGTGGGGAAATGCTTCTAACAGTTTGGTGAATTGTTTTTTGGCCCTCTCATATTTCTTCTGGTGTAAGAGGCTCCATGCCTTCTCATAAAGCACATAAACGTCACCTGAAGATTTTTTCTGAGAGGGAGTTCCTGTATTGAGTACAGCTTGTTTTTTCTGAGCCGGCTTCTTTTTCTGAGCCGGTTTCTTCTTTTGAGCTGGTTTCTTTTTCTGAGCCGGCATAGAATCCTCCAGTTTGTTCAGTGCCTCGATTCGTAAATACGGTGAGTCATCATACTGACAAAACGAGGCACTAAGTGTGGGAAGGCTGAAAAACGAAGTATTATAAGACAGAAATGCAAGGAGTCAAGTTGTTCTTCAAAACCGCCTGTGAAACTCTTGGCGAGACTTTCTGAGGGAGTGATGCCCAAGAAGTTGGACCTGATCGACAGCTTGATTGAGAAGTACCCGGATTTGCCGCCCGAGGCAATTTTCAAGGAAGATCTACTTCGAACGGGAGTCTCCTTTTCAGAGGACGCCCTGAGAGTGGCTTCTGGCTTTAAGCCCAAAGCTTACTTTATCTTTTCATTTGATCTGGTCCCCATCGCCGAGATGCAAAAGCAAGAGAATTTGCGGGCGCCTGAAGAAATCTGTCTAGTCGGTGGGAAGAGAAACTTCCGTCGTATCATTGTCTCCGTGCGAGTGAATCCGGATTCTCCTTATCTGGTCGAGACTAGTGAGGAAGGAGAGCTCGTGCTCAAGTTGGAAGAGGAGGAGATAGCAGGGATCCGGTTCCAGAAAGCTCCGGAATACTACCAACGGACTTTGAGCAACGGGAAACCGATCGTCGACATCGCCCCCAGCATCGAATGGGGGTATTTGCTCTACCTGACGGTCTTCAGGATCTGTCAATACACTGGGCGCCAACAGGAGTGCCAATTCTGCGATATCAACGAAAACTATCGTCAGCAGAAGAATAGCGGGCGGTCTTATACGGGCGTAAAGACGGTTGAAGAAATCATGGAAGCTCTGGAGATTATCAACGCCACAGACGATGATAGTCAGGCTTATACGGTGACAGGAGGAAGCATTACCTCCCAGCTCAACGGGAAAAGTGAAGTCGATTTCTATCTTCAGTATCCAGCGGCCATTGAGAAACAATTTCCCGGCCGCTGGATTGGAAAACTGGTGGTGCAGGCTTTGCCCAAGGAACAAGTGCGACAATTCAGAGATGCGGGTGTGCAAATCTATCATCCCAACTATGAAGTCTGGGACCGAAGGCTCTTTGAGATCATCTGCGCCGGGAAGAACCGTTACATCGGTCGTGACCAGTGGATTCGCCGTATACTGGATGCCGGTGAAGTATTCGGGCCCTCTCGA
>JAPUKI010000149.1 GCA_027295745.1 Acidobacteriota bacterium | reverse complement strand
TTGGGGCCATTACCGGCGGAAAGAAGGGGGCTGCAGTTGGCGCCGTTGCGGGGGCGGGTGCAGGGACTGCCATACAGTTGGTTCGCGGCCAGCAGATACGCGTATCTTCGGAAGCCTTGCTCACCTTCACCCTCGACGAGTCCTTCGCCTTTGAAGCCAAGTGGCCAGGAACTGACAATGCGCAAGATGATGCGCTCCAGGTGGCTGAAGGTCGCGCTTTCGGAGAGCGGCAGGAAGAGATCATTCGTGACTGGTTTTCCAACCAACGACACCGCCGGAACCTACCCCCCGGATTAGCCAAACGTAATCAGCTTCCTCCCGGACTGGAGCGGCACATGCATAAGAATGGAGAGCTGCCGGCGGGACTGCAAAGACACCTCCAGCCCTTGCCAAGGCCTCTGGTCCGCTTATTGCCCAGGGTCCCAGGTTCCGTGGGGCGCGGGGTTATTGGACGTCACGTTGTCCTTATAGAGATAGGGACTAACAGAATCCTGGATATTCTTGCAGACGTCATATTCTGAATAGAAATGGAGAGCTACTTCAGCTGATTTCAAACGAGGAGAATAGATCATGAACCGTTTTTCAAAAGCCTTTTCAATCCTGGGATTGAGTGCCCTGATGGTGGCTCCTCTCTTGGCCACCCCGGCCGATATCGAACTCGCGGTCATTAACTTTGCCGAGCGTCACAAGGTGGAATTCGAAATGGTGCCGAGCCACCGGGTTCCCGGGGTGCGCATTCGGACCAAGGTGGAATTCGAGGAAGGCCAGAACCGCATCGAGATCTCCTGGGCCCATATGCTGCCGGCTGTGGTTTTCGGCGGAGATATCACCTGCTATGTACTGTGGGCCATCAATCGCGAAGGAACCTACGAAAACCTGGGTGAATTCTGGGTCCGGCCGGGAAGAAACTCCGACAAGATGGAATACTCGACTGGCTTGCGCAACTTCGCCTTGATGGTGACAGCCGAAGCCTATTATTTGGTCAGACAGCCTTCCCCAATGGTGGTCACCTACAACCAACCCAGCGAAGATTCCAGGGCCCCAGCCACCCCTTTGATTTTTAGTGATTTCGGCCCGCTGCCCAAATCCGATCGGGAGACGCTCGACCTAGCCACCTACGACAGCAAAGCTCCACTGGACATCTTGCAGGCCGAAAGAGTTTTAGAAATCGCCCGAGGCCTGGGAGCGTCGCAGTATGCGGCGGACATTTTTCAGGAGGCCGACATTCGCTTACAGCAGGCCCGACAGATGGCGAAAAGTTCGCGTTCACAACGCGGAAGTCAGGAGTTCGCGCGCAAGTCGGTGGCGGCCAGCAATGACGCCATCCAGATTAGTCTGCGCCGCCAGGAGGCCGAGAAAGCTGAAGCGGAAGTGCGCGCCTCGCAGATGGAGCTTGATCGCATCCGGCGCGAAAAGACAACCGTCGAATCCGAAAAGGCAGCCATCGAATCCGAGAAGTCCGCTCTGGAAGCGGCTCTAGGGGATCTGCGCCAGGAAACCCAGCGACTGGAACGGGAGAAAGGTGTTCTCGAAGGCCGTTTGCAAGGCGCTCTGTCACAGGTAGCCGAGACGCGTGAGTCGGCGCGGGGATACATCATCAATCTGCCCGATATCCTTTTCGACATCGGCCAGGCCACCCTCAAACCCGAAGCTCGTCAGTTAATGGCCAGACTTGCAGGAATCCTGCTCATCATGCAGGATCACAACCTGCAGGTGGAAGGACACACTGATTCCACGGGCTCGTTCCAATACAACCTGTTACTCTCGGAGAGCCGTGCTCGGTCAGTGGTCAATTTTATGGCCCAGCAGGGAATCGATGGCGAGCGGATGATAGCCATTGGCTATGGTTTCGATCGGCCCATCGCAGACAATTTCACCCCTCAAGGCCGCAGCCGCAACCGGAGGGTCGAAATTATTCTCTCCGAAACAGAGATGGCATCCCTACCGGGTCGGTATGATAGATAGTCTCTGAGAGTGTCATGCCTGGGAAGTCCACTGCAACTGTCCCTTGACCTTCAGTTCCACAGCGATATTGGTCTGACCTTGGGAGCCTGGCAAGGACCGGTGGGCAATACCGCGCGGGATCAGCAGCATTTCCCCACGCTCGAGTTTCACCGTCCCCATCTCCGTCTCCCAGATGAGCGCCCCCTCCAGGCAGATGATCACTTCGTCGGCATCGTTGTTTCGATGCCAGAAGGACATGGGCTCCTTGGTCCGCTTGGAGAGATCGATCCGAAGGTTCTCCGAAGTTGCCAGGGTCAAGGGAGTACCTTCGGCCTGGGCGTAGTTGGAAGGCTGGTATTTGGAATCAAAGAGATTCACTTTGCGAACTAATGTGGCGTCACCTTCCACTACCTCGCACTTCACCGGAGGATGAGGGCGCTTGTAGTCAATATCACGCCCATTGGTAGTAACCCTCTCGATGTACTCGGCCATAAGCAGTGCCTCCCTTTGGTGTGCCTCCTGATACCTTACACCAACCCAGAAGTCAAAGAAACCGGTCTGGATTCTCTTGATCGGCTAGCCCGGATGATGCATAGGTTTTCGACTCCTTCACGGCCCCAGTAATAGCCACCCACAGGAATGGCAACTACAGAGATCAGAGCTTCGAAAACCGAATGGCCGATCCAAAGATGGGTCAAAGTAAAGGCAGTTCCCCGGGAGCAAACCGGCAATGAAGGCGTTACGCCTTGGGGGATGCGTGTACCATTTGCCGGCGAAGATTTCTTCTTCGCCGGTCTTTATTTCCGTTTTTCCGTTACCGAAGCTGGGGCTAGAGGACAGATTCGCCTCGCTTGCCGGTGCGGATCTTCACCACGTCATCCACGCCGGAAAGAAAGATCTTGCCGTCGCCTGTGTTTCCTGTGTAAGTATATTCTTCAATCACTGTGAGCACATCCTCAACCCTGTCATCTTGAACCACAATCTCCAGCTTCACCTTTTTTACATATTCAAGTGACCCATCCGTAACTATTTCTCCGGCATCAGCAGCCGGTGACTTCCCAAAGCCTCGGACTTCAGAGACGGCTATACCTGGCAAGTTGTCAAGCTTTCTTAAAGAGTCCATAAAGAGTCCATCACTTTAGACAGCATGAATGGTCGAATGATCGCTTTGATTTCTTTCATAAGAAGTCCATTCCTTGTTAGATCTCAACCTCACGGTGCTTCTCTTCGAACCAATGGTAGATGGCCGGCAGGACCAGCAGAGTCAGCAGGGTCGAGGTGAGCAACCCCCCGATCACTACGGTGGAAAGTGGCCGCTGGACCTCGGCTCCGGCACTGGTGGCCAATGCCATGGGGATAAACCCCAAACTGGCTACCAGAGCAGTCATCAGCACTGGTCGAAGCCGAACCAGCGCGCCCTGATAAACGGCCTCTTCTACTGAGGCTCCTTCAAGACGAAGCTGGTTAATGTAAGAGACCAAAACGACGCCGTTGAGCACCGCCACCCCAAAGAGTGCGATAAATCCCACTCCGGCGGAGATGCTA
>JAPUKI010000148.1 GCA_027295745.1 Acidobacteriota bacterium | reverse complement strand
GGGGCGCCCCGCAACTCGATAGAAGAGTACAACATTCTGTAGAAAGCAAACAGAAAGGGCATTTGAATCACCAGCGGCAGGCACCCCCCCAAAGGGTTGACCCCGTGTTTTTTGTAAAGGGCCATCACTTCTTCATTCATCTTTTGCTTGCGCGGATCGGTGCGCTTCATCCTCTTATACCTGTCCTGGATGGACTTCATTTGAGGTTGAAGCTCCGACATTTTCTTCATGGAGGCCATCTGCTTGTAGCGCACCGGAAAAAGCACGAGATTAATCCCGAACGTCAGGAGAATGATCGCCAAGCCGTAGTTGTGAAGGTATTGGTAGATAAAGTTCAAGGCAAACAACAGGGGCCTAACCAAGAAGGTAAACCAGCCATAGTCAATCAGCTGGCCGAGTGTCGTGTCGGTGCCTTCCAGAACCTGGTAGGCTTTCGGGCCCAAGAAGGCGCTGTAGCGTGCCCCCTCCTCCATCTCCACCTCGACCAGCAGCAAGGGGCCCTCTATCTCCTCGCCAGCAGGCGTTCCCTGAGGAGGTTCCCCTCGTGCAATTCTCCCCCCCAGGATGCCTCCAGGATTGAGAAGGATATAGGCGAAAAACTTGCTGTCCAACGCCACCCAGCGGGCACCCGGGTTAAACCGTATCGGTGCCTCTTCTACATCGTCCCCACTGTGGCGTTGTACCGATCCATCCAGATAATAGGCGGCTTGCGGCTGCGCGAAGTCTCCCTGATCGCTGGGAGTTCCTTCGCCAATTCCGGGTCCTAAAAGGATGGAAAAGGGAATAGAGCGACCTTGCGAGTGGACCTCTGTTTCCATCTCCACCAAATAGCCCGCCTCGGGGAGACGAATTTTCCGACTCACTTCAATTACAGAGTCCCGGTACTGCAGCGTGATCTCAGCAGGAGCCCGCACACTACTTCCGCTCACTCCACCGACTTCATATACGGCCTCTCTCAACCGCTGGTCCAGCCTTTCATCCCCCACCCGAATCCCAAACGTCTGCCTCTGGAGCTCAGGCACTTTCTGAGGAATGATTTCCAGGGGATTCCCTTCCGCTGTGCGATAGTTTTTGAGTTGAGCGCTCAGCAAGACCCCACCCCTGTTACTCCACCGCAGCAGAATGTTCTCATTCTCTATTTCGATGATCTGGTGAGCCACGCGAGTAGGCTCTACCTCCGCTGCTTCAGGCGGCAGCAACTCCCGACCGCTATCTGACGGGCTCGTCTCCTCGATTTCTATGGCTTGCTGTGCGGGGGGTGGCTGGGGTGGCTGGGGTGGCTGGCGATACAAAAACAGAAACAACACCGCCATAGATAAAACCATGGCCAGCAGGAGCCGCTTTTCCATATCCATTTCGGGAAGATCTGGGATGGCCATAGATTGCGCTCGCTCTCAGGGAACCGGGTCGATCCCCCCGGGATTCCAGGGGTGGCAGCGAAGTATTCTCTTCACTCCGAGATAGGCGCCCTGCCAGCTTCCCAACTTGTGGATAGCCTGATACATGTACTCAGAACAGGAAGGGCTGAATCGACAGGCGCGCGGTAAAATGGGCGCAATACCCCTCTGGTAAACTCTGATTAACCCCAATGCCAGAAATTTCACAATCGTTATTTTTCCTCTCGAAGCTCTATCCTTTGTGCCTCCAGCGCCCAATAGCATTCAAAAAATCTTCTTGGATTTGCTGAGTGTAAACGTTGGCAGCGGCCCGTTTTGCGTTGACTACCAAATCGCAGTGGGGGGTAATAGCTTTCTTGTTCGCTCTGAAAATTTCGCGCAGGCGGCGCTTGAGTCGATTTCGGACTACTGATCTGCCAATCTTTCGGGAAACCGTAATCCCCAAACGGTTATAGGGCAACCTGTTCTCTAATATATAGAGAACAAGATAAGTTGCCTGGACTTTATCGCCCCGTTCATAAACACCCAGGAATTCCCTCCTTTTACGAAGACGTTCCTCTTTGGAAAACCCACACCCGGAGTCACCCACTCACCGTCAACCTCTTTCGCCCTTTCGCTCGCCTCCTCTTTAACACAGCTCGTCCGGCGTGCTGCCGCATCCGCTCACGAAACCCGTGTTTCTTGCGCCGCCGTCTGTTCCTGGGTTGAAATGTCCGTTTCATGAGCTCAATCTTCTTCCTGCAGGGAACGGTGATGGTACCAACTTTACCACCCGGGTTCAACTCCCGGCCAAGGCCTTCCCAGCCCCCTACATTCCCTTCCTTTGTTGGCTAACATCGCGCGGATAGCACCCCAGAACTTCCAAGAACTCGGTGAGCTCTTCTAGATGGTCCAGTGCCTTTCTGGTGTTTTCCTCTTTGATATTACCTAAAAAGTCTAGATAAAAAAGGTACTCCCAGGGACGCCCCCGGATGGGCCGAGACTCAATCTTGGTAAGATCGATATCACGCAAAGCAAAAACGCTTATGCATTTAAAAAGGGCTCCTGGGGTGTTCCGAAAGCTGAATACAACCGAGGTTTTATTTGTCTTTTCCCCGGCTTCTACTTCAGGCGAGAGAAGGAAAAAGCGGGTGAAATTTTCCTTGTCGTCTTGGATGTCGGTCATCACAACTTCACCGCCATAGAATTCAGCGGCCTGTTTTCCGGCAATTGCCGCACAGTCCCGCAGGTTCTCTTCCACAATCCGTTTAACACTTCCCGATGTATCATAAGCGCTACGCTTGATGAGGTGAGGAAACTGCTCAAAGAAGGTATCGCATTGGTCCAGTGCTACTGGGTGAGAAAACACCGTATTGATTTCCTCAAAGGTGGTGCCGACCTTAACAATCAGGTTGTGGTTGATCTGGAGATTGATTTCCCGGGCAATCCTGAGATGGTGCCGTAGCAGTAGGTCGTAGTTTTTGTGAATAGACCCGGAGAGAGAGTTTTCAATGGGGATTAAACAATACTGTGTTTCCTGGCTCGCGGTGAGTTGGAAGACATCTTCGAAACGCTCACAACAGCGAAGTTCCGCCTTCATTCCGAGAAGGTGCCTGGTCGCCTCCTCGCTATACGACCCCCGTTCCCCTTGGATTGCTACAACCGGTTTTCCCGCCATCCTTATGCTCTAAAATACGCCTTCAGTCTTGGAAAACGGCTTTCTCAGTTCTCCACGGGTATTTTTAACAACCTAAACCATTCTATCTTCTTTCCTTATAAAACCCTTACACACTTCTTTTAGACAAGCCTTGCGTGATCCCCTGAAGGCTTCCTCGCTTCCTCCTTTTTTCCCTGGACTGTTGAAGACCTGCCTTCTTATCCACACAACTTCCAACAAGCACAATACCTCGCTCTTCATTGTTTAGTTGGGTTTTCAACAGAATCCACAACACCTAGTACGACTACTAAAGATTAAACTAATTTTTCTTCAGAAATTACGGAAGATCTTATTTGGAGTTGGCGGAGGTACATGGGAATCGAACCCACCAACCCCAATTCTCATTACGGTTCAGCTGGTTTTGAAGACCAGGCCCATCACCAGACAGGAAGTACCTCCCGGGTTGGATTATACCATTCCCGCAGCGCTTTTCTTCTGGCCGGACGAACCTCTCCTCGTTATACTTCCTGATTGATATGCTGAGCTACGCCAAGAGATTAAACCCTGCCATCAAGCCGCCCGGAGAATTGCAGCAAGCATGAATAGGGTCATAGAGGCTTTGGAACAAAAGGTGATTTTCATCACCGGGGCTACTGGCTTTTTAGGCCAGCCGCTGGTGGAAAAAATCCTGAGAATTGCACCCGGCGTCAAGCGAATCTATCTTCTCATTCGGCCCAAACGGCAACTTGCTGGTCAGGTCATGACTGCCGAGGAGAGGTTAGCGAAGGAATTGTTTCAATCGAACATTTTTGAGCGGCTGAGCTATTACTATAAAGACCAACTCAAAGGCTTTCTCCAAGAGAAGTTGATTGCGGTTTCAGGTGATATTTCCAAGCCTGGGTTGGGGATGGACGATGCCCTCCGGAGTAGACTCGAAGAGGAAGTTGATATTGTCATCAATAGCGCTGCGGCTGTTTCATTCGATGCGCCATTGGACGAAGCCCTTGAAGTCAATGTTCTGAGTGCTGGTCGCATCGCCACCTTCACAAGTTCTTGTCAGGGAGCGATGCTGGTTCATGTCTCTACCGCCTACGTCAGCGGTGTTGCCAAAAACTCCGTCCCTGAGACCATATACCACTCAGCCTCGAGAGCAGAAGCAGAACAACTACACCCGCCAGGAAAGTTTAGTGATGTAGATCGGGAGATACAACATATCCGCAAGATGATTGAGCGAGTTGAAGCTGCCTCTCACGAAGCGAAGCTCAAGAAAGCGCTTCTGAAGGAACCCCGCAAGCCTCGACGTGGGGGTAAGCGGGTATCGCGCGCAGAGAAGTGGGAAAGCCTGCGCAAGAAATGGGTGCAGAGCCGTTTGACTGAAGAGGGAATGAAATGGGCGCGGCGCCGAGGATGGAACGATACATACACTTATACCAAGGCCATGGGTGAGCAGATGGTGATACGAAAAAGGAATGGAATCCCCACCGTCATCATTCGCCCCTCGGTTATTGAGAGTAGCCTCTCGGAGCCCACTCCTGGCTGGCTGGACGGATTACGGATGGCCGACCCTCTCATTGTGGCAATTGGGAAGGGCCGGCTTCGATCGCTACCCCTTGACGCGGATGTCATTCTCGACCTGGTGCCAGTTGACATGGTTGTCAATGCCTTACTGGCCACGATTCCACCAGCCATGGAGGAAGGGGGGTTGAAGGTGTACCATGTAGCGACTGGTGCTAAAAACCCGGTTACACTAGGGGAACTCCACCGCCTTGTCTACCAGTATTTCCAAAAAAACCCTTTATTGGACAAGCGCGGCAATCCTATCCGCGTCAAACCACTAAAGTTTCCCAAACAGAGCACCTTTCGGCTACAACACAAGCTGAAAACGATGCCCTTACAGACGGCCGAGCTCACACTGGCGAGGCTGCCTTCTTTTAACACAACAGATAAGGTGAAGCGGAAGATCTCTACCGCTAAAGCTACCTACGAGAAGCTATACTACTATGGAGAGATCTACCGGCCCTATCTTAATTTGGCCTGCAGTTTTGAGGTGCGGAACACTCTGCAGCTTTTCAATTCATTAAATGAAGAGGAAAAGGAGCTTCTCAACTTCAACATTGAGTGCTTAAACTGGCGCCACTACATCCAGAATGTGCACATACCGGGTGTAAAAAAGCACGTTCTTAAGCTGGACACCGCTTCCACCCGGCTTGCTTCCTCCGCTGCACTGACGATTAATGCACTTGTTGATAACACTGCAGAGAGGTTTCCAAACAAGACTGCGATTCAGATGAAACGGGAGGGCTACTGGCAGCGATTTACCTATAAAGATCTTCAATTGATGTCTCGGAAGATCGGGCAAACTTTTTTGAGGATGGGGCTTCAAAAAGGGAATCGCGTTGTCCTCTACTCGGAAAACAAACCAGAGTGGGGGATTGCTTATCTGGGAGCAACCTCAGTGGGTTTGGTGGTTGTGCCGCTGGATGCCCAGACCTGGCACAAAGAAGTTTGGGCAGTCGCGCGGTTTACCCAGGCTCGGGCATTGTTGGCATCCGAGTACTGTCTCGAGAGGCTTAACCCGGAAGGCTTAGAAGAGAACGAGCGCCAGGACTCCCCGGTTCAATTGTTGAACCTTGATAAACTGTGCCGGCCTTTTGAGCGGAAGGAATATCCACGCAGCACTCGGTTATCTCCCCAGGAAAGGGAGGTTACGGAAAAGATCGAAGTGAAGCCTGGTGACCCGGCTTCGATCATCTTCACAAACAGCACTGCGGTGGATCCAAAAGGGGTGGTGCACAGCCATAGCAACTTCATCAACAACTTGCTAGGTGTCAATTACCACTTACCAATCGCACCAAACGACCAGCTGCTTTCCGTGCTTCCCCTGTCCCATGCCTTGGAATTCACATGTGGATTCCTGATGGCTATCTATGGCGGCGCTACCGTGACGTACGTCCATTCACTCAAGCCGAAGGTGATTCTTGAATCGATGCAAAAGACGGGAACTACTTGTATGCTGGGAGTTCCTACACTGTATGCTTTGATTCGAGATGATATAGAGCGCCGCATCTTGAGAACGCCAAAATCGGCTCTCAAATCAAACCTTCTCACCACCTCAAAACAGGTGAGCCTGTCGGTGGAGCGAAAATTCGGCAAGAACATTGGCCGCCAACTTTTCGGCCGCCTGCACCAGGAATTTGGGGGACAGATCAGACTTTTCGTGAGCGGTGGGTCTGCATTGGGGGAAAAGCTTTACCAAGACTTCAAGGTGCTTGGAATGCCGATTTACGAGGGTTATGGTTTAACGGAAACGGCCCCCGTTCTCACCGTCAACCCCTTACAGCACAGCAAGAAAGGGTCGGCCGGGAAGCCTCTTCCGGGCGTGGAACTCAGAATCTTTCGTCCGGATAAAGAGGGAATTGGCGAGATTGTAGCGCGTAGCCCCAGCTTAATGGAAGGCTATTACAACAATCCTGCAGCTACCGAATCCGTGATGAGAGAGGGCTGGTTCCATACGGGCGATCTCGGCTGGGTGGATGCTGATGGGTATCTGTACGTCACCGGACGAATCAAGGACGTTATTGTCACGGGGGCCGGCAAAAATGTCTACCCGGCTGACCTGGAAGCAATCTACCAAAGCCTTCCCACCGTCAAAGAGATTTGTGTTCTGGGGATCAAGAGTGGCCTCACAGAGGATATTCATGCCGTCTTGACTCCCAATGGCGGCGGGCCAGGACAGCGCGATGCAGCCGAGGTGAAGAAGGAGGTTCAACAGGAGATTCAGAAGATAGGAAAGGAGCTGCCGAGCTATCACCGGCTCCAACACATACACGTGTGGCCTGAGCCCTTACCCCGGAGCGAGTCAGGGGAGGTTTGCAGAGAAACAGTCCGGGGTAAACTCCTGAAGGACCTCCAGCGCGACCGCGATCGCCCCAGCCAGGACTTTCCCACAGAAGTGCACATAGAAAGAAATCGGGAAGATGAGCTGTTGAGAGAACTCTCTCGAATCTCCGGTGTCCCCATTGCGGAAATCAAAGCGGATAGTCACCTTTATTCAGACCTGGGACTGGATTCCTTGATGACAATCCAATTCCTTTTGTTTGTCGAAGATCGGCTCGGAGTCTTTATTTCTGATCAAGTAGCACCAGCCTTGGAGACTGTGGGACAGCTTCTAGAGGAAATCCGCTCCCAGCCTTCGGCCAGGGACCAGCGACCCGGAAGCAAACCGACTATGCGGGCTAGGATTCGGTCCGCGCGGCCTTATCCCCAGCGCTCGGCAGCTGATCGGAGGTTGCTGAGTAGTTGCCACTGGATTCTTAGAGTGCTTTACAAAACCTATTTTCAGTTGGAACTGCACAACCAGAGAAACTTCCCCCCGGGTGGCCCTTTCATCATTGCAACCAATCATGCAAGTCACCTGGACGCCGGGGCGATGATCTCAGCTGTCAGCGCTGCGGCAGGCGTCAAGGAGGCGCGGAAATTACATGTTTTGGGGGCCAGGGATTATTTTTTCAACACCCCCTTCAAGAGTTGGCTCTTCAGCACCTTTCTGAATTTAGTGCCCGTTGAACGGGAAGAAACATCTCTGGCAGGTATACGAATGGTGAAATCCATCCTGTCTGCTGGTGAATCTGTGTTGATCTTCCCCGAGGGAACCCGCTCGCGGACGGGAGAGATCCAGGAATTTAAACCCGGCGTTGGTTTAATCGCACTGGAGCTGGGTGTGCCGGTTGTACCCGCCTATATCGGAGGGACCTATGAGGCGCTGCCTGCCGGAAAGTTTTTCCCTCGGCGCCAAAGAATAAGGGTGTTCTTTGGTCCGGTAATCAGGGTGGAGCCAGACCGTTCACAGGGCGCACGTGCAGCAGCCGATGAGCGCTATCGACAAATTGCCGCGGAAGTTCGCACGGCCATCGTAGAGCTGGCTAATGTCTCGTCCCCTGAATAACCATGACGTTTGTGGCGAGAACCCATGCAAAATCTGGGCCGAGAGGATCTGGACGACATTTATTTGAAACTTGTGTCAGCGCAGGACATCTCTACTCTGTGAATCAAAGAGGAGAAGTCTATGTCCAAAAGCTTGTTTATCCTTTCAACCATTCTGTTGTGCAGTCTCTTTGCCTGTGGCGTGCAGGAGACCCAAGAGGGAGCCCAGCAGCAGGCAGAAGAACCACCTGCAGATCAACTCGAAAGTGAAGCAAAAACTCCCGCAACAGCCCCCCAGCCCCAACTTGAAGCCAGCGCCCCAACGGCTGCTCCTGCAGCCGCTCTTGAGCCGGCTCCTCCTCCCCAGCCCGCAACTGTCATTGTCCCGGAGGGAACGGTTTTGGAAGTCCGTCTGGCCGAGCCGCTCAGCACCAAAACCAATAAGAACGGCGACGAAGTAGTAGCTTTACTGGACAAGGATTTGATAGTGGATGGAAAAATCGTCTTCCCGGAAGGAAGCAAAACCTATGGCACGCTATTGGCCGTAAAGGCCTCTGGACGGGTTGAGGGCCTTGCGGAGATGACGCTCACCCTGACGGAAATACACCTAGGGCAAGATATCTATCAAGTTGGCACCAGCGCCATTACCATTCAAGCCGAAGGCACCAAGGGTGACGACGCCAAAGTGATTGGAGGTGCTACTGGTGTGGGGGCGTTAGTGGGTGGAATTATCGGCGGTAAAAAGGGTGCCGCTATTGGTGCCGCCGTTGGGGGTGGGGCTGGTACGGCAAGAGTGCTCACGAGCACGGGTCAGGAAGTTGAGTTTGAATCAGAGCACAAGTTCAGCTTTAACTTGAGCAGGGAAATTGAAGTGAAGCTTCCTTAGTGCTCACTTCCATAAATACGGCGATGTTTGTTTCGAGCGCGACGGAGCCCAGATCGAGGCGCGACGACGAGTCGATGTCGGGACATCGCCGAGGAGGAGCAACAAAGAGATGGGCCCGTCCCGCCGCAACCCTTCGGGCGGAGGGGGTTGTGGTCGATCTCTTCGGCGCACGTCGTCGACGATGTCGGGACATCGACTTCTTCTCGCTCCTCGACCTCGCCTCACAAGCCCCCGCCGCAAATATCACCGTATGTATGGAAGGGAGCACTGAGTTCATGGGTTTGACCAAGGACCCTGCATTCTCTACAATGCAGTCGCTATAGCGGATGACATTCTGATCCGCTGCCCTCCGGAGAGGTGCTGGAGTGGTTGAACAGGGCTGCCTGCTAAGCAGTTGTGCTGGGTAACCGGCACCGGGGGTTCGAATCCCCCCCTCTCCGCCAAGACTATTATCCTTTTAAATTCAATAACTTGAGGGAGTTCCATCAGCGTTTTCAGCAAACTTCAGCCTGGCGCTCCCGATTTCCACACCTTTAGCCGGGACTATTCATGAATTCTCTACTGCAGCGACGAAAACCTATGAGTAATCCCGGCTCGGCAAAGACCCTCGACGAAAACATGAAGGTATTGTATGGTGGTCTCGGGGGCTAATTTTCTGTAACACTGAAGGACAATGAGCCGTGGATGAGGATTGTCAAAACGCCCAGACGAGTGACGAGCGACCCTGGGGGCATCGCTGGGGGTTTGCTGACACACGCTTTGTTCTCAATGACGACGGCTCCGTCACCTTGACCGGCGACCGGTACGATCTATCCGGTTATCGGATGTACGACTTTTTGCCCTATATAGAAAAGGCCCTCGGGGTCAGACTGGATCTGACCAACCGCAAAGAAGAGATTCGACACAAACCCGTTCAGGCTCCCAATCGGAATGAAGCTTTCTGCCAGTCAGTGGAACAGGCGTTCCCTTCCAGTCAGTACACTACTGATGATCGGGAGCGACTGATCCACAGCCACGGGCAGACCTCCGCTGATGAAGTGTTTCGGGTTATCTATGACCGGATCCAGCGAGTAGCAGACATGGTTTTCCACTGTGAGTCCCAAGAGGACGCACACAAGATCATCCATTTGGCGAAAGAACACGATGTATGTCTGGTTCCCTTTGGGGGTGGCACGAGTGTCAGCTGTGCGCTCAAGCTCCCCGAGAGCGAGAAGCGGATGATTGTCTGTGTGGATATGAAGAGGATGAACAAGATCGAGTGGATCGACAAGGAGAATTTGCGGGCTGGTGTCCAAGCGGGCATCACTGGCCTCCAACTTGAACGGGAGTTGGAAAAGGCCGGCTTCACCTCAGGCCATGAGCCTGACAGCCTTGAGCTTTCGACTGTGGGAGGGTGGATTGCCACCAATGCCAGCGGAATGAAAAAGAATCGATACGGAAATATTGAAAACCTGGTGGAAAACATCACCATGATTACCCCGGAAGGCATACTGGAGCAGGCCGAGGCGATGCCGCGGACTTCCATGGGGATCCAGCCCCAGAACCTGTTCTTCGGCAGCGAAGGAAATCTGGGGATTATCACTAAGGCAGCAGTTAAGATCCATCCGATTCCAGAGGTTAAAAAATACGGTTCCCTGATTTTCCCCAATTTCGATCTCGGCACTCAATTCCTTTATCGGCTGGCACATAGCGGCTTTGTTCCCGCCAGTATCCGTCTGGTAGACAACATCCAGCTTCGTTTCGGGCAGGCCCTTAAACCGAGGATGGCCGGCTTCAAGGCATTACTGGAGAGGCTCAAGAAGTTTTATGTCATGAAGGTTCGGGGATTTGAGCCGAACGAGATGGTTGCCGCGACCATCGTGATGGAAGGCTCTCAAGTGGAAGTCGAGTTCCAGGAGCGCAACATCTATGCCTTAGCGAAGGAGTTCCGGGGATTGTCTACCGGCGCTGAGAATGGGCGAAGAGGTTATATGCTCACCTTCGCCATCGCCTACATCCGAGATTTTCTGGCCGACTTTCACGTGATGGGAGAGACTTTTGAGACCTCCGCCCCCTGGAGCAGGATTTCTGAGGTCTGCCAAGCGGTGAAAGCCAAAGCAGTCGCCCAGCACCAGGCCTTCAATTTGCCCGGCAAGCCTTACCTTTCCTACCGAATCACCCAGGTTTACCACACTGGTGTATGCATTTACTTCATGTATGGAATTTACACCAGGGGCGTCGACTTTCCGGAGAAGGTCTTCAGTGCCATCGAGCACTCTCTGCGGAAAAGCATCATTGAGAGCGGCGGCTCGATCTCCCATCACCATGGCGTGGGAAAACTCCGGAAGGATTTCATGAAGCAGGCGCTGTCCCTTTCGAGCATTGATCTGCTCAAGAAAATCAAGAACAGCGCCGATCCGCAGAATATTTTCGGTATCCGCAACAACGTTTTCGCAGATTGAGTGGAGATTTTCTAGGATTGCGGGCTGCACAACCCATTCGCCGGAGTGTTTTAAAATCGTTCTGAAGAACAAAACAGCCATTATCACGGGAGCCTCCTCTGGTCTGGGAAGGCAGATAGCCCTGGATCTGGCCCGCCAGGAGATGAATCTTGTGCTGGCGGCCCGGGACGGGAACGCCTTGGAAGAGCTGGCACGCCAAATCGGAGAGCGGGGAGCAACCGCTCTGGTGCAGCCGACTGACGTGACAGATGAGTCACAATGCCGCACCTTGATTACCAGGACGATAGAACGCTTCAAAAGGCTGGACTATTTAGTTCTGAATGCCGGACTTAGCATGTGGGTCCGTTTCGACCAGGTCACCGATCTAAACATCTTTAGGCGGCTCATGGATGTGAATTATATTGGGGTCGTGAACTGTATCCATCCCGCTCTTCCCTACCTCAAGGGAGTCTGCGGGACCATTGTGACCATCTCCTCCGCCCAGGCCTTGATCGGCATCTCCAAGCACACGGGCTACTCGGCCACAAAACACGCCCTGCGAGGATTTCTCGAGGCTTTGGAAGTCGAGATGGGAGACCAGATCCGGTTCCTGACGGTTATGCCCGGTTGGGTCAGTGGGACCAAGCTGAGGGCTAATGCCCTGAGAGCGGATGGAACTCCTCTTGGTACCTCCAAGCCTCGGCACACCCATGAAGCAGTCAGCCTGGAAGAATGCAGCACAAGAATCGTTCGAGCTATGCAAGAGGGTGCCAGCGCTGTTTACATCCCCAGAAAGATCCGTGCCATCCCCTGGCTCAAGCTTTTGGTTCCAGGGTGGCTTCGGGCTAAGATCAAAAGATCAATGGCTCAGCAGGAAAAGTGAAGCGCCGCCGCCTTCATCTGAGCGCAGTGAAGAAATCATCCGTACTAGACGCAGCAGGCGCGATAGACTTTTTCGGAGCGCGGGTCCTGAATCGCTGCAATTTCATCGAGTTGTGAAAAAAACACATCAACCATGCGCGGGTCAAACTGTTTGCCGCGTCCTTCCTCCAGAAGCTTGAAGGCTTCCTGATTGGACATGGCCTGCCTGTATGGGCGCTTGTGGG
This sequence comes from Acidobacteriota bacterium, assembly GCA_027295745.1. Classification (GTDB taxonomy): domain Bacteria; phylum Acidobacteriota; class UBA6911; order RPQK01; family JADFOI01; genus JADFOI01. The sequence goes on along the minus strand of JAPUKI010000148.1, from coordinate 14,045 downwards.
TGAGGGCGTCGAAAACGTCCGCCACAGCGCAAACACGCCCCCAAAGGGGGATCTCTTCTCCCGCCAGCCCAGCTGGGTACCCACTGCCGTCCCATCTCTCATGGTGGGATAAGGCGATCGTCTTGCCGGCTTGTATCAGTTCTGACTGAGAGCCACTGAGCATGTGCCCACCGATGGTTGTGTGCTGCTTCATGATCAGCCATTCCTCAGAGTTGAGTTTGGCCGGCTTGAGAAGAATGGCATCGGGAATGCCAATTTTACCGACATCATGCATGGGGCTGGCGCGAAGAATGATCTCCACCTCCTGGGGCGGCAGGTCAAAGCCCCTGGCCAGAACGGCACTATAGCAACTCATGCGTTTTATGTGCATCGAGGTGTCCTTATCTCGATATGCGGCAACTATCGCCAGCCGCTGGATGGTATCGAGATGTGCCTGTTCTGTGCACCGCTTGGCCTCAGCCAGATTCTCAAACAAAACTCTATTTGTCAGTGCCACGGCAGCTTGCGAAGCCAAAGAAGCGATCAAGTCCACACTTTCAGGATCGAAAGGGATGATGTCGCTCGTGGCCGGATCTCTTGCATTGAGGAGCTGCAAGACGCCAATGACCTCATCTTCATGGTCCTTCATTGGAATCACAAGCATGGATTTAGAACGATAACCTGTGGAGGCATCATATGTTCTTGGACCGATGAAATCGAAACCCTCTGCCTCGTAGAGATCGGGGACATTGACAATCTGTTCCGTTAGTGCGACGTAGGAGGAGACATTCGCATGGTTAGGGTGCCCAAAGGCTCTTAGAGGCACCGGCGGTAAGCTTATCTCTCTTCCTGTGGTTCCACCCAGCCTCATCTCCATGGTGTCGTTCTGTAAAATCTCAAATCGAAGATGTGCCCTCTCCGCATCAACGATGTAAAGGGTGCCGCCATCGGCTGCCGTGAGGTTTCTGGCCTCATCGACGATAAGCTCAAGCAGTTTGTTGATGTCCTTTTCCGCAGACAGAGCAATCCCAACTTGTGCAAGCTTTTTGAGGTGACTCGTATTCATTATGGCCTCTCTAAGGATGACAGTGTGACTTTTCTGTTTTTGGTGACGGCCGTCACCGATTTTTTGATCAGGCCAGGTCAAGGAGCGAGGAGGAGGCGATGTCAGGGACATCGGCGACGACAAGCAACGTAGAGATCGCCCCCAACCCCCATCAGCCTACAGGGTGGCGGCGGGCCGGCATCGATTTCTTTGTCGCTCCTCCTTTGCGATGCGCACTGGCATCGCGTCGTCGTCGCTTCGCGAACTCGCCGCCGTCGCGCGCGCCACAAACTTCACCGTATTTCTGAAGCGAGGCACTTGCTGCTCCCTTCCCTAAATTTAGATGGACAGGGACGCTAAACTGTATTAAAAGTGGTATCATCATCGATAGTGTGTCCTTCTTGTCGTCATCTCAGGAGGTCTCCATGGGAAAAAGGCCGCTCCTTGTCTTAGTGTTCCTTTGTCTCTTTTCGAGCTGGGGATGGGCCCAGCAACAGCAACAGCCGCCGAGTTCCAGCAGTGGTCAACGCGACCGCCAACCCCAACAGCAGCAGCGAAGCCCGCGACATCAGAGCCCCCTGTTCCTGTCCGGGAAAATCATGATGGAGGATGGCGGGCCCCCGACCGAACAGGTAAAGGTCCAATTCCTCTGCGAGAGCACGGTTCTCCAACAGGTCTTTGCGTCCGGGGATGGCACCTTTGGTTTTATGATAGAGGCTGGTCGAGGCGCTCTCAACGCCCAGCGGCCACTGGATGCGTCGATTTCTTCCACAGTCGCTCAGCAACTGCAGGGCGGGTTCAGCTTCGGCATGGGGGGCGGCGATGCCCGTATAGATTCCTCGGGATTAGGACAGGCCGGGACACTCAATATCAGTTCCTGTGAAGTGCAGGCGATGCTAGCAGGCTTCGAGTCGGACAGGATTCTCCTTGGTCCGCGGCGCGCCCTTGACAACCCCGACATAGGCATCATTGTGCTGTACTCGAGAGATAGAGCCGCCAGTGCGACTATCAGCCTGAAGACCTTGGCCGCACCAAAAGATGCTAAAAAGGCCTATGAAAAAGCCCAGAAAGAGTTGGGCAAGAAGGAGATCAAATTTGACGAGGTGACCAAGGAATTGGAGAAGGCCGTGAAGATCTACCCCGAGTTTGCAGCAGCCTGGAATCTGCTGGGTGAGGTCTCTTTGGAACTCGAAGATTGGCCGGCTGCCCACGAGTCTTTTCTGGCGGCTGTAGCCGCTGACTCCCAGTACGCAAGCCCCTTAATATCGTTGGCCATGCTGGAACTGGAGGAGGAGAACTGGGAAGAGGCCGCTCACTTGTCTCGTCAGGCGCTTGAGCTCGACTCTGGACTGGTAAGAGCCCACTATTTCAATGCAGTGGCCAGTAGCTCTTTGGGGCAGCTCGATGCCGCGGAAGAATCGGTCTTGCAGATCCAAGAGAGCAGTAGGGCCCAAAACTACCCGTTTGCCCACTATATTCTCGGGTGGATCATGTCGCAGAAAGGAAACTTTCACTCCGCTGCTGCTGAATATCGTCTTTTTCTGGAAGTCGTCCCCACTGCTGGTGTGGCAGAGGAGCTGAAAGTCCAATTGGCCCAATGGGAGGAGCAGGGTCTGATTCCAGATTCAGAGAGCGCAAACCCCCAGAATTAATCGCTGACCTGTTTTCTATGATCACGCTCTCGGGTCTTTCTTCCAGCCGTGCTTCCCAATAAGCGGTACAAAAGTGCAACGCTCCCCTCGTTCCCTGTGAAATCCTTCCTTGCTTCGCCTCACAATGTAAAGGACCTGAGAGTAGTCCTCTTCCAAGGGGACCACCAGTCGACCCCCGATAGCCAACTGGTCCAACAGGGGCTTGGGAATCTCCGGAGCTCCGGCGGTGATCAGAATGGCGTCAAAGGGGGCTTCTTCCTCCCACCCCAGGGTGCCGTTTCCGGCTCGGCTGTGGATGTCCTGGTAGTTCAGGCGACGCAAGGTCTTCCGAGCTTGCTCGCAAAGGGCCGGAATCCTTTCAATTGTGTAGACCTCAGCCCCTAGCTCAGCCAGGATGGCACATTGATAACCACTGCCGGAACCGATCTCCAGAACTCGATTTCCCGGGACAATCTCGGCTGATTGAGTCATGATGGCGACCATGTAAGGCTGGCTGATTGTCTGACTCTCTCCAATGGCTAAGGGCCCGTCTGCATAGGCTTGATCTGCCAGCTTCTTGGGGATGAAGTGGTGCCGCGGGACTCTTTTGAAGGCCTCCAGCACTCGAGAGTTGCGGATACCTCTCTTTTTTAACTGGGTTTTTACCATTCGTTCCCGCTCAATTCGATAGGGATCAGTCATCTGAGTTCTGAGAGTTGCACCCGGTTCCAGAACCTGGCCAGGAGTAGCTTTATTTTCCGCCGCTCACGAGGGCTGAGCTGGGAGCGCACTCCCACAAATTCCTTTTCAAAGGCATCAATCGCCTTTGCCGAATCAAGCCGCAGCGCTTTTTCCCGTAGTCGGTAGAATAGATCGGAGTATTCCCCACAGAGTTCCTGGATGAAGGTAAAGGACTTTCGATGAATCGTCGAAGGGCCGTGCCTTTGGATAGCCTTCTGGTGCTCTGGCGTACAGTAACCTTTGTTACGGGCGAAACCATATTGGGGATAGGGCCCGTCTAGCTCGATCATCAGTTGGTCGCGGCAGGTCTTGGCGATAATGGAGGCTGCGGCGATGGAAAAGCAGATGCTGTCGCCCTTGAAAACATTGCTCTGGGGAATGGAGAGCCCGGGGATCTCCCTGGCATCAAGCAAGAGGTGATCCGGGCGTGACGGAAGGTTCTCCACCGCGCGTCTCATGGCCAAGATGCCAGCCTGGTAAACATTGAGTTGGTCAATTTGAGCAACATCAACCAGTCCAATCCCGATCCCCACAGCCTCCTCGCGGATGATTTGAGCAAGTTGCTGACGCATCTCCGGAGCCAGGCGTTTGGAATCATCCACCCCTAAGATGAAGGGGTTGGGCGGAAAAACCACCGCTGCCGCCACGAGAGGTCCGGCCAATGGCCCAACTCCAACCTCGTCTGCACCGGCAATCTTGAGGACCCCGGAGTTCCACAGCACACGTTCCAAGTTTAGCATGGACTCGACGCGCTGCCGCTCCTCCTTCTCTTTCTCTTGTCGCTTCTTTAACTGTTGGTAGATTTTGCGAACACCTTCTCGCGAATCCCTCTGCAGCCGGGTCAGGCTGTAAGGCGAGATGGAGTTTTCCTGACTGAGAAAATGCTTGCGGATTTCCTCAACCGAATATCTGGAAAGGTCCAGTGGCATCACTAGTCATCCAGGAAGATTAAATGACCGAAGGCGGAGGGTCTATGGAAGTCGGGTTGTTCGGTGAAGGTGGGTCTCCAGGCCAGGTACTCGCGGTCCGGCTCCTTGCCGGCTATTCGATACAGATTCACTCGCCAAGCCTCGCCCACCTCCGGCGGTGACTTCCTCATCGATTGGAAGGACAACCCCAGAAATGCCCGCCAGATACACTCATCTTTGTTCAAAACAGTTTCCAGCTCAAGATTGGAGTTCCACCTCAGGTCTACCTCCTCACGAGGCTTTAAGATCCTCAGATCCATCCACTGCCCGAGAGGACTCGCGTCGATCTCGAAGTAGTTCGTCGCCTTACCCGGTCTTAAAAACACCTCGACCACATCTTTGTTCCAGAGACCCTCCGTCGCACTTTCTGTGCCCCACTCAGAATCGACGTTGAGGGAATCAAACCAGGATTCAAAATAAAAAAAGACATGGTGTTCATTCCACAGCGAACGGACATGTGTGAGGTTGGCCCAATTATAGCCCTTCTCCCGCAGGGCTGACTGCCCGTTCCAATAACGGTCGATGGTGGCTATTTCACATTTTTCCCAAAGCTGATTCTGAGGGTCAAAGAGGGTTTTCCCCGGTTCCGGAGTGCGGTAGCTGAACAGTGCGTTTTCGGGCATTTCCTACCCATTATTATATAATTGCAGACCGTGAAAATCGAAGAGATCGGATTGGTGGGATTAGGACGCTTTGGCAAGATGGTTTATGACTATTTGCGTTGCGACAAGAAACTTCTGGTATACGACCATGACTCGCAAAAACTCCAGGGTGTTTCCGAAGCTGCAACTTTCGAAGAAGTTCTTTCCGCACCCTTGATTGTGCTATGCGTGCCCATTTCAGCGGTAGAGAAAACTTGCCAGAAAATGGCCTCGTTTTTGCGAGAGGGGCAAATAGTGGTGGACACCTGTAGTGTCAAAAAGCGGCCCGTTGAGTGGATGTTGGCTCATCTTCCGGAGTCGGTCCAAGTCCTGGGTACGCATCCGCTCTTTGGACCAGACAGCGGCAAGCAGGGCATTGCCGGACTAAAAATCGCGTTGAGCCCGGTTAGAATCGAGCGGAAGACCTATGCGGGAATTCGGAACTATCTGGAAAAGTTGCAGTTAGTGATTGTGGAGACGACTCCAGAGGAGCATGACAAGCAGATTGCGCAGAGCCAGGCGGTGTTTCATTTGATTGCGCAGGTGATGAAGCAACTGAGGTGGGCATCGCAGGCTATCTCGACGCCGGGACCGGAGGCCTTTCATCTTTTGGTCAGGACGGTACAACAAGATACCGACCAGCTGTTTTTGGATATGGAACGCGAAAATCCTTACGCGGCAGAGTGCCGCCAGGAATTCGTGCAAGAGATACTCAAGTTGGAGAGAGAACTCTCCGGAGCATAAGAGCCCGATGGGGCAGTCTGACAACTTTGAAACCTTTCACCCCCTGGCAAAGAATCGAGATTTTCCTGATCAGTTCCTTGGGATGGCTCTTACTGCAGCTGATTGGAGCGACGCTGCGTTATCGAGTGGAAGGGTGGGAAAACTTCGGTCAGTTTAAAGAAAACAAGAAACCGGTCATTCACTCTTTCTGGCATAATCAAATTTTTTGCGCGACGCACTTCTGGCGGTTTCGAAACATTGTTGTGATGACCAGCAGGCATTTTGACGGGGAAGTTATCGCCAGAATGATAGAGAAGCTAGGATTCATTCCCGCTCGCGGCTCCAGCAGTAAGGGTGGAGTGAAAGCCCTTCTCGAACTCAAGAGGAAAGTGCAAACGGGACTTGATGTGGCGCTTACTGCGGATGGTCCAAGGGGCCCGGTCTATCGAGTGAAGCCTGGGCCTGTGTGGCTCTCCCGTAAGACCGGGGCGCCAATAGTGCCCTTTCATATCCAGCCTAGATGGTTCTGGAGTCTGCAGAGTTGGGACAAGTTCAGAGTCCCCAAGCCTTTTAGCCCCGTATTGGTGAAGTTTGGCCAAGCCTTGATTGTCCCTTCCGAGGCGGAGGAAGAGAGCTGGCTCCTTCACTACCAGGAAGAGATGGATCGGATTAAGAGGTATTGCGAAGCGTATTGGAGGAAGAGTTGAAGAGGAATCGAGAAGTCAGAATCCAGAATGAAAACTGACCGATTACAGGCTTCTAGCTCCCAATCGGCTTGCAGGCATTCCTTAGAGTAAGTCCGAAATCCAACTTCTGACTTCTGGATTCCTCTTCAAGGTTCCCTGATCCTCACCACCTTTTCAAAAGCCGTCATTTTCCAGGTGGCGATTTCCAGGAGAGCGAGCCTGAGAGAGTAAGTTCCTGGCGGAGCAAACAACTTATTGTTGTATATGATTCCCCGGCCCGCCCGGAGTTCTTTCACGTCCAAATGGACCCGAAAAAGCTCTCGCAGGCGAACCACCTCATTCCCATTTTGATCCAACAGCAGGGCGATAATTCCGAACTGAGTCTGCACACTTCCCTTCTCGTTCCTCCGCAAACGAAGGGGATTGATCTTAATGCGAAAGGGAAGCCCGATCTGTCCACCTTGTCGCTGAGGGGACAAGAGGTCCATTTCAGCTCCAATCTCGTGGAAAGTGGGCTGGAGGGCGTTGGGGAGTCTAGCCATCGCCTCATTGTCAAAGAGTGCGGTAATGAACTCCATTTTGGCGGTTAATCGTTCGGGAAGACTCTCGAATCGAGCCGGGATAGAGGCATTGGGATAGTTGATCTCCACGCGAATGTTACGCTCCGCTCTATCCCGATACGGCTCATTGGTGTAAAAGCCAATCGAGTAGAGGTTACCAAAAACATCGTCATTGATTTGAGCCATGACCTGGTCAAAATTGAGGATGGTCTCAAACCCGCTAAAATGTTCTCCATCCGTCCTGAGGGAGAGAGAGGCAAAGGCGAGGTCTTTTGCCTCTCTCTCATCGCCTGGCAGCGTGGAAGAGATGGTCGATTGTGAAACAGGCGAAGTGGGTGCAACATAGAGTTGGGCCGCTGACGGGACCAGGACGGTGTAAATGACAACGTTATTGCTAAGGGCCAGAGAGATGCTTTGGGGCGCCATTCGGTAGGCGTCATCCAAGCCGTCGGATATGATTATAATCACGTTACGGTTTGTTCCGGCGGGCCGGTTCTTCATCCGTAAAATGAGTTCGCTTAGTGAACTGTAGATCGCCGTTCGGCCCAGATGCTCGCTGGCCTCGCTTAAGGCCTTCTGAGCGAGGGATCGATTGGAAGTGAAATTCTGCAAAGGGATCAGTTCATGGGTAAAACCAAAGATGCCGACTTCCGTGAAATCATGTACATTTTCCAGAAAAGTTCCTGCTGACGTGAGCTCTTCTGCCCGAGTTGCAAGGGTGCTGCCGCTCATATCAATCAAAAAGGCCAGTCTTAGTGGTCCCATCTCGCCGCTTGTGTTGCGGGGAGGTTCAAAGAAGGCAATTTCCTGAGGAACTCCGCCCTCCAAGACTCGAAAGTGATCTCTGTTCAAGTTGTTAATGAGTTTTCCCTGGGTCTCTCTCACCGTGAATTGCAAGGTGGCCAAGTTTACATCCACACGAATGTTTTGTTCCGAGATTTGGCTGGATGATTGAGCCGGTGTGGAGCCGCTGATACAGGAAAAAGTCAGCACCCAGAAGGTCAAGGTACGAAGATGGAAGGGCACTCGAATCACCTGCCTCAGTCCTGTCATCGGCTGTTGATCCTCACCAAATTCAAAAACTCCATCCGAGATCGTTGATCCTGGCGGAATTTACCCAGCAGGGCAGAGGTGGTGATTTTGGCGTTCTGTTTTTCGACGCCACGCATCATCATGCACAGATGCTGCGCTTCGATAATCACACCAACTCCCTGAGGATTTGCCTGTTCGTTGATGGTATCGGCGATCTGTTGAGTGAGGCGCTCCTGGACCTGGAGTCGACGTGCAAACATATCAACTAGCCGAGGGATTTTGCTCAAACCGATCACCTTATTAGAAGGCAGATAGCCCACATGGCATTTCCCAAAAAAGGGCAGGAGATGGTGTTCGCACAGGCTGTAGATCTCAATATCTCTGATGACCACCATCTCATCATACTGGACATCAAAGAGAGCGCCCTTGAGAATTTCCTCAACATTCTCGGCGTAGCCCTTGGTGAGGTAGCGAAGCGTCTCTACCACCCGAGTCGGCGTGTTCTTGAGGCCTTCACGCTTGGGGTCTTCACCCAGTCCTTTCAGGATGCCCTCAACCAATTCTTTCACTTGCTTCCTTTCGGTGCTGTTTTCAGTAGCGACCCTTCCTTTTTGCTCGCATGTCTGGTCCTAGTGGCGCTCCAGGTGGTGAGATACGGTGTGTGGACCGTATTATGCATAATACGGGCGTAGGCTATCCTGGCGGCCAAGTGAAGACCCGCCCGCCCAACAGATGCAGGTGGATGTGAAATACACTCTGCCCCGCTCCCACACCGTTGTTAATCACTACACGATAGCCGGATTCGAGTTTTTCGTCGCTGGCAATTTGGCGGGCCATCAAAAGAAGGTGACCCAGCAGATCACCCTCTTGTTGGGAAGCTGCAGCCAGTGTAGGGATATGCTTTTTGGGAATGATGAGAATATGGGTTGGTGCTTGTGAGTTGATATCCCGAAATGCCACCGCCTGATCGTCTTCTTTAATAATCTGAGACTTTAATTCTCCCCGAGCAATTTTGCAAAAGATGCAATCTGGCGAAAGGTGCTTCTTGGTGCCTCGTTTCATAAATACGGTAACGTTTGTGGTGCCCTCAACCATATCAAAAAAAGCAACACGGGTTCTCATCCCTGGTGAAAGATCGCGCACCGGTCCCGGCCGGCCAGATCTTTTTTTGAATCGTTTAAGACCCACCCATTCTTTCGAGCCAGCCTCGAAACGCTTTCCTTCCCATCGCAGCCCAGTTCAACCACTAATTTCCCCTGCGGGCGCAGGACGCTTTTGGCTTCGCAAAAGAGTCGCCGGTAGACCTCCTGGCCTGATTTTCCGGCAAAGACAGCTTCACTGGGCTCATATCTGTTTACCGAGATATCGACGCTTTTTTTCTCCAGATGGCTAACATAAGGGGGGTTGGAGACAATGAGGTGGTAATAACTGTGACGACCTTTTAAGGGCTCCAGTGTTGGGCCAGCGCGGAATTCAATTCGGTCTAGACAGCGATGCAGTTCAGCATTGCGATGGGCGACTTGTAGGGCGTCGCCAGAGATATCTGTGGCCGTGACGAGGACGCGAGGTTCCTCACGTGCAAGTGTTATGGCAATGCAGCCGGACCCGGTTCCGATATCAGCTGCAAACAGCTGCTTGCTCCTGCTTTCCCGCAGAAGAGCCAAAGCGGTCTCCAGCACCAGTTCTGTTTCAGGTCGGGGAATGAACACTCCAGGGCGAACCCAGAATTGGCGGCCGTAGAACTCTTGTCTTCCGCGAAGATATTGCAGTGGATAGTGTTCTCCACGTTTGGCCAGCCACTGATGAAAGAGTTGCTTCTGGGAGGGAGAAAGCCGTCGTTCCGGGTAGGTGTACAGGAAAGTACGATCCTGCTCAAGAATAGAGGCAACCAGAAGCTCCGCGTCTTGGCGAGGGGCTCGGAGGTTACGTTCACCAAGATATTGGGCGGCAGATTGGATCGCCTCTTTAACGGTCACGGTTTCTTTCCCTGAGGGAGCACTAAGTCGCTTCTGTCAAGCGATTTTCTGATCCTTTAAGGCCTCTGCCCGCTCAGTGGTGATTAAGGCGTCAACGATGGTGTCAAGGTCACCTTCCATAATCGTATTGAGCTGGTGCAAGCTCAGGCCAAGACGATGGTCAGTTACCCGATTTTGCGGGAAATTGTAAGTTCGGATTTTCTCGCTGCGGTCTCCGCTTCCAACCATGGCTCTCCGTTTCTGGGCGATCTCGTTTTGCTGGTGCTGCAGTGCCTTTTCGTAAAGGCGGGAACGGAGAACTTTCATCGCCTTGGATCTGTTCTTGATCTGAGACTTTTCATCCTGACAGGTCACCACTTCCCCGCTAGGGATGTGGGTGATACGAACTGCAGAGTAAGTTGTATTGACAGATTGACCGCCTGGTCCTGAGGAGCAGTAAGTATCGATTCTCAGTTCCTTCGGATCGATGTGGATGTCCACCTCGTCGACCTCCGGCAGGACTGCCACAGTTATAGCAGAGGTGTGCAACCGCCCCTGTGTTTCGGTTTCGGGAACCCGCTGCACGCGGTGGACGCCGCTTTCGTACTTGAACCGGCTGTAGACATTCTCCCCCTGGATCATCGCGATAATCTCTTTGAATCCGCCTACCGAGGAGTGGTGAACTGAGAGTACGTCGACTGTCCATCCATGACCTTCGGCGTATCGGGAATACATCCGAAAGATAGATTGCGCAAAAAGAGTGGCCTCGTCTCCTCCAGTGCCGGCACGGATTTCCAGGATGGCATTCTTGGCATCCTTGGGATCCTTGGGAATGAGAAGGAGCTTGAGGTCCTCTTCACAGCGAGCCTTCTGTTCTTCCAGTTGCTGAAACTCCTCCCGCGCCATCTCAAGCAATTCCTCCTCCTGTTCCTCCTCCAGGAGTCTTTTTGTGCCCGCGATCTCCTGCGAGATCGCCTTGTACTCTCGGAATTTGTCGATAATCTCCTTCAGTTCTGCATGGGCTTGCGCAGTCTGACGATACTTTGTCGGCACCGCGATCAATTCCGCATCTCCCAGCATGAGTGAGAGTGCTTCAAACTTTTCTTCCAATGCTTGAAGTTTCTGGAACATGGCGAGAAGAGATTAGCCCGCCTGAGCCTTGGGTTTATTTTTCTCGTATTTTCTGCGGAACCGCTCGACCCTTCCTGCAGTGTCAATCAATTTCTGTTTGCCGGTGAAAAACGGATGGCATTCGGAACATATGTCCAGGCGGATTTCTCCAGTTGTGGTGGAGCGCGTTTCCCACTGATTTCCACAGGCGCAGCGGACCGATACTGTCTGATACTGGGGATGGATACCACTTTTCATATCATAGCCTCCCTATGCCGAAGCACCACTGACCACTGTGGTATGTTCTTGTAGCTGGGCACGCTGCACAGCGTCCGAAAACTCACGTAGGGGTGGCACCGTGAGGAAGGAAGTGTATCAAAAAATGATCACTTTAGTCGACTTGCCCTCTTGGCCGCAGGGCTCGGAAACTCAGCTGAAATAATCAATTGACCACGGCACTATCCTTTTGCCTCACTGGTCTTGTGGCTTGACAACATTCCGGGAGCGGGGTATAACTTGCAACTCAAATTTCTATCGGTGAGGGGATGCTAAACGTTGTCTGATCCAGTACTCAGCAAAGACGGTGAAAGGACATCGTTTGCCCCGCCCTTCCAACTGGCCAATCGATTAACACACTCTGAATCTGCGGAGTCTTCGGTGCAAGTTGCCGCGAGGAGGCCTTAATGTCTGTAGAGGAGAAAAAGGTGGAGGAGGCACAAGACGCCGCGGAGGTGGAACCTCGCCCCCAAGAGACTGTAGCCAAACCCCCTGTGATTGAGACTCCAAAAGACCTCAACTACGAGGAGATGCTGGAGGCCTACAACGAGAGCTTTAAGGGCATCGTTGAGGGAGCGGTTGTGCCGGGAACGGTCCTGAAGATTTCTGAATCCCATGTGGTTGTGGATGTCGGATTCAAGTCGGAAGGGCGGATCGCTTTGAGCGAATTCCGTGATGAAGAGGGCAACCTGGAAGTGAAGCCGGGAGACAAGGTTGATGTACTTCTGGAGCGCACAGAAGATAGGCATGGTTATGTTGTGGTGTCTCGCCAGAAAGCAGAACGAATGAAGATCTGGGATGCACTGGAAAAGAACTACCAGGATCAGTCGATTATCACAGGACGCGTTATTGAGCGGGTCAAAGGTGGATTGGCCGTAGATGTTGGCGTGAGGGCGTTTCTGCCCGGTTCGCAGGTGGATGTCCAGCCCACCAGGAATTTAGATAGCTGGTGTGGCCGGGAGCTGCGGATGCGAGTGATCAAGGTGAATAGACGAAGAGGGAACATTGTCCTCTCCCGGAAGGCGGTTTTGGAGGAAGAGCATTTTAAATTGAAGGAGACGACTCTCAAAGAACTCGAGCAGGGAAAAGTTGTCTCCGGAATAGTCAAGAATATCACCGACTACGGAGCATTTGTGGACCTGGGTGGCATCGACGGGCTGTTGCATATCACGGACATGTCCTGGGGCCGGGTCAATCATCCTGCTGATTTATTCAAGGTTGGAGACGAGATCGAGGTCAAGATCCTGAAGTTTGAACGGCTCGAAGAGAAAGTTTCTCTGGGATACAAGCAGCTGACCGAGGATCCCTGGCTGACTGCGATGGAGCGCTACGTGAAAGACGCCCGTGTGAAAGCGAAGGTGGTGAGCTTGACGGATTACGGAGCATTTGTGGAGCTTGAGGAAGGCATCGAGGGATTAATCCATATTTCTGAGATGACCTGGAATCGGCGCATCAAACACCCATCCAAGCTTTTGTCCGTTGGAGATGAGGTAGAGTCGGTTGTTCTAGACATCGATGCCACAGCCCGTCGAATCTCCTTGGGTATGAAACAGACTGAGCCCAACCCGTGGGACACGATCGAAGAAAAATACGCGATCAACTCAATCGTTACAGGCCAGGTTCGGAACTTGACCGACTTTGGAGCCTTTATTGAGGTGGAGGAGGGAATTGAGGGATTGGTACATATTTCGGATCTCAGTTGGACCAAGAAGATACAACACCCCTCGGAAGTGGTGCAGAAGGGTGACGAGGTCAATGCAGTGGTCCTCAACGTTGACGCGGAAAACCAGCGGTTGTCTCTCGGGATCAAGCAGCTTGAACCCGACAAGTGGGAGGAGTTTTTCTCTCAACATCAGATTGGAGATGTGGTGCATGGCAAGATCGTCCGGTTGACTAGTTTTGGGGTTTTCGTGGAGCTGAGCGAGGGGATTGAGGGGCTTTGCCACGTCTCGGAACTTGCTGATAGCCACATCGACAATCCGGAGGACCACTTTGAAGTCGACCAGGAGCTGGATGTGAAAATCATCAAATTAACTTTGCTGGAACGCAGGATTGGCCTGTCCGTGAAAGCGCTGACAGATGATGCGGAAGGGGAGGAGGGCTGGGCTTATAAGCCCGAAGTAGCCACAGCCTCCATTGGGGATATCGCGGGTGATGAGTTGGGACAATTGAAGACGAAGGTCAAGGAGGCAACGGAGGACGGCAATGACGAAAGCTGACCTGATCGATGAAGTAGCCAAAAATTCGGTTTTGAGCAAGAAAGATGCAGAAGCAATCGTTCAGGCAGTCCTAGATAGCATCGTCGAGGCCCTGAAAGGCGGAGGAAAAGTAGAACTCCGGGGCTTTGGGAGTTTTCGGCTTCGGGAAAGATCCTCTCGAGAGGGCCGTAACCCGAAAACCGGCGAGAAGGTCTTTGTCCCTGCCAAGAAAGTGCCTTACTTTAAACCGGGTAAGGACTTGAGAGAGTTGATCAACTCGTAGATGGATCACCTCTGGACCCCGTGGCGTTTCCAATACATCTCTTCGAGCCGCCGGAAAACGGCCTGTCTTTTTTGCCTTCTTGCCTCCCAGGCCGTGAATCGGTAAAGCTTCATTCTGCTTTCTCAAGAGCACACCTTCCTTTGTCTGAATACCTTATCCCTATACAACAGGCCATTTGCTGATCGTCACCCCAAGGCTTGTCGCCAACCTCGGTGCC
>JAPUKI010000147.1 GCA_027295745.1 Acidobacteriota bacterium | reverse complement strand
GAGAATCACTTCTGGGGGGTCCTGTAGATCGCAGGCCAGGATGGTGATGACATCTCCATCGGCTTCGGCAAAGCCCGCACTCAGTGCGGTATGGGAACCGAAGTTTCGTGAAAGTCGAATGCCCTGGAATCGGGGATCTCTATTACAGATTTCACGAATGATCTCCCAGCTGCGGTCGTGGCTGCCATCATCGATGAAGAGCACCCGGAAATCGTAGTCCGAGCGAGAAAGTAAGACTTCCAAGACCGTCCGCTCGTAATCGGGCAGACTATCCTCCTCGTTGTACACGGCTGTGAGGATGACGACACGAGGAGATGTCCCTCCTGGGCGGGAATCACTCATGAAGTCTCCCACATCTGAAATTCGGGGCCCAGCAGCTTCTCCAGCTCGTGATTGGGTTGGGCATACCGATCCTGTAACATTCTGAGGCTTTCCGCGGACAGGGGTGTACCATTTTTCCTGGAAGGGTTACTCACTCCCAGACTGGCCGCCTTCTCTTTTTGCACTGAAATTTCCAGAAACTCATACAGGCTCCGGGCCAGCTCCTGTGGCTTGGTCATGATGTCTTCATATCTTAGACAAAGGATTTGTTCTCTGGGGAAGTGCTTGAAATAGGGCTGGAGCAGTTGCGCATAAAGTCCGCGTGAGAAGTAGGCGTGAGGGCGGGCATAGCGCAGTTGCTCGGGAACGTCACGTTCTCGCTGCTGTTCCAGGTCCAGGGCCGTCTCAAAATCTTCACTTTCCAACCCGTTCATGCTCGACCAAAGATAGTTGGAGTAGGCTCGATCAGCAGGCTCGCGCAGGATAAAAAGCAGTTTAGCCCGCGGCAGATGTTGATGGATACGCTCGGCAGCTCGGGGACTCTCCAGGTAATTGGTGCTCTTCTCGCCTGCAAGCTGTTGATCCGGTGTGTTGGAAAACCACTTTCGCTCATAGTAATGGATGCCTTTCTGGTAGATCTCATCGACCAGAAAGAACTTGGGCTCGGGCTTCACGGGTACCGCCATGTACACCTGCGGGTGGTGAGCCAGCAGTTCGTAGAGCCATGTGGTTCCGCTGCGAGGAGCACCGCCAATCAGGAAATCGGGTAAGCGTTCAGACACCGGACTTTCTCACCACGATAAATAGGGTTGGGGCCAGAGAGAAGAAGCTCCTTCGATTCACAAAAGGAAAATCGAGAAATTTCAGCGGGAACAGCAGTACGCAAAAAATCAGAGAGAGAGAAGCCTTGATCTTCTCCTGGCCAAAACTGAAAAGGATGGAAAGGAATTCGATCAGACAGACGAGTGCCAGGGTCACAGGACCTGTGGGGTTCGTTTGCTCGATCACTTCCCACTCCTTAAATAAAGCCTCTTGTCCCTTATGAGTATACCGCTGAAAGTCATGTGGGGAGGCATGAAAGGGGAACAGAAACGGGATCAAATGCAGACCCAGTCCTCCGGGCCTGGTGCAGCGGTTGAATTGTTGGATGACCAAGGAGTTGTCAGAAATATGCTCCAGAACGCTTCGAGAGACAAAGGCATCCACGCTGTCGCTTTTAAACGGGAGCATCCCCAGATCGCAAACCACATCCACGGCGTCATAGTCAAAGAAGTCGAGGGTGATGATATTCTCATCCATTCGGTGATTCCCACAACCCACATCAACCACGATCTGCCGTGCCGGATCGAGCCGTTGACAGATCTTGCCCCTAAAGTTGAACGGATAGGTGGGCGCAATCACATTGCGGCCGATCGTGTAATAGTATCGACCCAGCCATTTCTTGAGGAGGCCTTTGAGCTTGTCCAACTCGTCAACACGCTCTGGCACTGACACGAAGTAAATCTTTCCGTGCTGGATTGAATAGGCGGCCTGGCAGAGCTGGCAAGTCGCCGTGTCCAGCGTATAAAGCAAGTTTCCCTGACAGGCGGGGCAGGCTAGGATGGGTTTTAGACGCTCCAGGCGATAGTTGGAATCGCTCATGGATTCCCTTAACCGGCCAAGGTCTCCAATTTGCCCTGATTTTTCATCGATTGGGTAGCGGCCTCAAGAATTTTAACGATGCGTAATCCGCTTTCTCCATCCGTTAGGGGTGTTTCACCCGTTTCGATGCACTGGATAAAGTGAGACACCTCCGCTCGCAAGGCTTCGGTCCTGTCCAACTGAGGGGCCAACATGTCTCCCGATCGATATCCGACCAGCATCTCGTAGATGCTCTTCTGATCTGCCACAACATCGATTCCCCTATCGTACACCTTGACCTTCTCGCTGGGCTCAAGATCGTCGTAAACCACCATGTTCTTGCTTCCGCTGATAAGAGTACGGCGAATTTTGACCGGTGCAAGCCAATTGACATGAAGATGGGCGATCAATGAGTTATCGAAGAACAACGTCAAAAAGGCAATATTTTCGGGCTGGTCCTGGACATGACTCATCCCGGTTGCAGATACCGAGCGCGGCTGCGTGGAAAGGATGTAGTCCATGATCGACAAATCGTGGACGGCCAGATCCCAGATCACGTTGACATCATGCTGAAACAGCCCGAGATTAATGCGTACCGAATCGTAATAGAAAATATCTCCTAATTTGCCGTTTTGGACCAATTCTTTGATCTTTTTTACGGCGCCTGTATAGATGAATGTGTGGTCTACCATCAACACCCGATTCTTCCCGGCGCTTTGTTCGATCAGTCGATGAGCTTGCTCTGAGTTCGAGGTCAGGGGCTTTGTGACCAAGACGTGTTTCCCTTCCTGAAGCGCCTGATTGGCCAGATCAAAGTGGGTCGAAACGGGTGTGGCGATCACCACCGCATCTACAGTTGTATCGGTGATGAGCTCGTGAGAGTCTGTTGTGACTTTGACTCCAGTATAAAGTTGTTGGGCGTTAGCCAACCTTGCCTGATCCAGATCCGAAATAGCCACCACCTGGCTTTCCCGAGTCAGAGCGAAATTCCGAACCAGATTCGGTCCCCAATAACCGTAACCGATCACCCCTACCCGAATCATTTGTCTTGCCAAGCCTCCTGGATAGATAAGATTGAGATATTGGACTCTAGAGCCTTCAGAACGGGCTAATGGGGGATTGTTTGATGGTCACAAGGTTATGGTAACAGAGAACTCGCTTCGCTCGCGGACTCTCTCGGTCTCGACCGCCACGGCCACGGCTTCTCCTCCTCCCAAACAGAGGGCGGCGATGCCCGAGTGCAGTCCCCGATCCTTGAGGGCATGGACGAGGGTAGTGAGCAAGCGTGCACCGGTGGCTCCCAGGGGATGGCCCAACGCAA
>JAPUKI010000146.1 GCA_027295745.1 Acidobacteriota bacterium | reverse complement strand
CTGGTGGCGGAGATGCACCGCTGGGGTCGCCTGAACATCTCGGGACGCTTGCAGGTTTTGCAGCTTCCCCAACACTATGACTTCCAGGATATACGCCTGACGACAGAGCAGACCCGCCAGCGATTGGCGAAGTTGGGCCGTGATAATGTTGTGGCTTTTCAAACCCGTAATCCCCTGCATCGCGTCCACGAAGAATTGACCAAGCGTGCTATGGAGGACCGTGATGCCGTCTTGCTGCTGCATCCGGTGGTGGGTATGACCAAGCCCGGGGACGTCGACCACTACACCAGGGTTCGTACCTACAAGGCTCTGGCCTCTCAATACTATGATCAAGAGCGCGTCCTGTTGGCCTTGGTGCCCTTGGCAATGCGCCTGGCCGGCCCCAGGGAGGCCCTCTGGCACGCTTTGATCCGTCGCAACTTCGGTGCCAGTCATCTGATCGTGGGCCGCGACCACGCCAGTCCGGGGAAGGATTCTAGGGGCAAGCCTTTCTACGATCCCTACCGAGCGCAGGAGCTGGTGGAGGAGTTTTCTGAAGAGCTGGGAGTTGGCCTGGTGCTCTTTCACGAGCTTGTCTACCTTCCGGATGGGGATCGCTACGAAGAGGTCTCACGGGTTGCCGCAGGAGAACGAACCGCTTCGCTCTCCGGTACCCAGGTGAGAGAGGAATACCTGAACCAGGGAAAGAAGGTTCCAGCGTGGTTCACCCGGCCCGAGGTGGCGGAGATTTTATCTGAGGCTCACCCGCCGCGCTATCGTCAGGGGGTGTGCATCTGGTTTACGGGCCTGAGCGGAGCGGGTAAGTCCACAACTGCCGAAGTGCTCATTGCGCTGCTGCTGGAGCACGGCCGGCAGGTGACGCTCCTGGATGGCGACGTGGTTCGCACCCATCTCTCCAAAGGTCTGGGCTTTAGCAAGGAGGACCGCGATACCAATGTCCGAAGGATTGGATTTGTGGCTGCAGAAATCGTTCGCCACGGCGGTATGGTGATTTGTGCCGCCGTTAGCCCTTACCGGGCAACCCGCAATGAGGTCAGAAGCATGATGGGAACAGACCATTTTGTGGAGGTCTTCGTGGATACGCCTCTGGAAGTCTGCGAAAGCCGCGACACCAAGGGCATGTACGCAAAAGCTCGCCGTGGTGAAATTCGGGGTTTCACCGGAATCGATGATCCCTACGAGTCGCCCGAGAACCCGGAGATCATTCTGGATACAGTGACCGTTGACCCGGGAGAGAATGCGAGGCGCATTGTCGATTCTTTGAAAGAAAGGGGTTTTCTCCGAGGAGAGGAGTGATCTGGCTGAAAAAAAGGGACTGACGACTTATCTGGTAACAGGTGCTGCCGGCTTCATAGGCTCCAAAGTCTGCGAATTCTTGATTGGCGAAGGCCATGAGGTGGTGGGAATCGACAATCTCAATGATGCCTATGATGTGCGCCTCAAAGAGTGGCGTCTGGAGCAACTTCAGGGTAAGCTTGAGTTTCGATTTCACCGTGTGGACATCTGCAGCCGAGATCAGCTGCGGGATGTATTCTCTTCAAAGTTCCAAGCCGTGATTAACCTGGCGGCTCGGGCGGGTGTTCGCCAGTCACTGGAAAATCCATGGGTGTATTTTGAGACCAACCTGACCGGGACGCTGAATTTATTGGAGCTGTGCCGGGAGTTTGATGTCAACAAGTTTGTGTTGGCTTCCACTTCAAGTCTTTACGGAGCCAGCGAGTCTGTGCCCTTCACAGAAGACTCCCCTACCAATGAACCTCTTTCGCCCTATGCAGCTTCCAAGAAAGGGGCTGAAGCACTGTGCCACAGCTACCATTACCTTTACGGCATCGACATCACGGTGCTTCGATACTTCACGGTTTACGGCCCGGCCGGCCGCCCCGACATGAGCCTGTTTCGTTTCGTGCAGTGGATCAGTGAAGGACAGGACGTCATGGTCTTCGGTGACGGTCAGCAGTCTCGTGATTTCACCTACGTGGACGATATTGCACGCGGTACCATTAAGGCGCTGAGACCGCTGGGTTACGAAACCATTAACCTGGGGTCAGACCAACCCATTGTACTTATGGATGCCATCCGGCTCATTGAAGAACTGGTCGGTAAAGAAGCCAAACTGGAGTTTCGACCCCGTCACCGGGCCGACGTGATGGCAACATGGGCCGATATCACCAAAGCCGTTGAGCTTCTGGAATGGGCACCCCAACACGATTTTAAAGCAGGCCTGGAGGCCCTCGTTCTTTGGTACCAAGCGAACCGAGCTTGGGCCAGGCAGGTGGCCACGCAGACCGGCTGATAGCTGATACACTGAAAAATGTGAACATGGAATTAATTGACATACATTCGCATTTACTGCCGAGGGTGGATGATGGGTCGGTCAGTGTGGATGAGACGATTGCCATGTTAAAGATTGCCCATGAGACAGGAACCAGGAAGATCGTGCTCACACCCCATATGTTTCTCGATCTCTTCCACAACAATGATTTTGTTGAGATCGGTGACCGGATTGAACAACTCAAATTGGAATTAGAATCCTGTCAGGATGCCTTTCCTTTTCTGGAAGAGATGCACCTCTACTCGGGGGCTGAGAACTACGCCTCTCCGGAGTTCCTGAAGGCGCTGGATCAAGGATGTGTGCTGACTCTCAACGGCAGTCGCTATCTGTTGCTCGAGTTTTATATGCCCTTGCCGTTTAGCCAGATTCAGGAGGTGATCGAGAGAGTTTCTTCGTCTGGTTATACGCCAGTCATTGCTCACCCGGAAAGATATGGGGCGATTCAAGAAGATCCAGCGCGGATCGAGCAGTTCTGGGAGATGGGATGTGTGGTGCAGGTGAATGCAGACAGTTTCATGGGAGGATCGGGGTCGCGCGCCAAGAAGTGTGTACGGAGACTGCTCACAGCGGGTGTGGTGGATGTGATTGCCTCGGACGGCCATCGGCTCCGCTGGAGGCCGCCCAACTTGGGACGGGTTCTCACGAAGCTGGAACAGGAATATGAGAGGGAGAGTGTGGTGGGTTGGCTGCTGGATAATCCAGGGCTGATACTAGCGAATGAGAGGTTGATTCCCGCAGCTTCAGCTTTAGCTTCAGTCGGATCGTAAGATCAGCTGTTGTGCGGAGGAGAAGACGCGTCTCCGGATCAGCAGGGTACTTGCAAGAGTCGTCAGCCCGGAGGAAGAGAATATCATGGCGATCACCACAAACTGATAGACAGCGGCGTAGACGGGATTGGCGCCCTGCAGGAGCATGCCTGCCATAATACCCGGGATCCAGACAATGCCAAGGGAGCGCAGCGCATCTATGCGGGGAATCAGACTTGCCCGGATGGCGGATTGGGCGTAGGGCAGTACCACTTTCCGGGGATCAGCTCCCAGAGCAAGTCCCGCTTCAATTTGTCCGGTGTGCGATTCCACCTCGGCGCGGAATCGGTCCAAAGCGAGGGCATTGCTGTTCATGGCGTTGGCTACGATCATGCTCCCGATGGGAACCAGGGAGGTAATGGATGAATCGATTACCCCAGCCCAGGTCATCAGTAGAATAACCACCCCCGCACCAAACCCGATGCTCCACAGGGAAACGCGAAATGCATCAGCCAAGCCTTGGGACCGCTTGGCCGAGATAGCAGCTGCGCTGAACACCATGGCCACAAGAACGAAGACACTTGTCCAGTCCGGACCTTGAAGAAGAAGCACAAGCACTGAGCCTACGGCGACGATTTGGACAAGGCCTCTGGTCAAGGAAATCGCAACTTCAGCTCCCAAGTGGATCGCATGTCGACGTGCCACCAATACGACTCCCACTGATAGCAGAATGACCAGGACAACTTGTGCCGCAGCCAGGGCTAAAGATTCCGGGAAAAATTGATTAAGCATGAAATACCTCGTCTATGGCACCGATCTTGGCGAGTTTGCCATTCTCCAAAACCATGACCAGGCTTGCCATACGGGCTGCCTGCTCCAGATCATGGGTGACAATCAGGCAGGTTAAGTTCTCGTCACCAACAATTTGAGAGATGAGCTGCTCGACTTCGCGTTTGGTTTTGCCGTCCAGTGGTGCGGTCGGTTCATCCAGCAGAAGGACTTCAGGGGAGTTGGCAAGAGCCCGAGCCAACGAGACACGCTGAGCTTCACCTGTGGACAGATGATGGACACTCCGGTTTGCGTACCCGGGCAAGCCGACGTGACTCAAGAGGGACTCCAGGCGAGCAGCTTCAAGTTCTGCTCCTCTTGCTCGTGGGCCGTATTGGAGGTTGTCTGCGACAGTATCGGGAAAGAGAACGGGAATCTGCATGACCATTCCGATTCGGCTGCGCAGTATGTGAGGCGCAATCTCCCGATAATCTCTTCCGGCCAGCAAGACCTTTCCTCCGGTTGGCTCGTCAAGCCGGTTGAGAAGGCGCAGGAAAGAGGTCTTTCCCGAGCCGCTGGGACCCACTATGGCCAACACCTCTCCTCTGGGAACTTGAAGAGAAATGTCCTGGACTATGCAACGCTCCCTGGTTGCATAGCTCAAGGACTGCGTTTCCAGTATGATGGACCGCTTACCGGAAGCGCGGGTGGGTGAGGTCATGGCACTCTCATCGCGGGATGATCAACGGGATGGTGAGCCGCCAGGGACTCGAACCCCGAACCTACTGATTAAGAGTCAGTTGCTCTGCCAGTTGAGCTAGCGGCCCACTTGTCTGCTGCCAAAGAAAGAAATTGATTCTATTGATTCTGTCTATTTCCTGTCAATCACAGGACGCCAAGGAAATGTGGGGACAGACTACCCGTTCACCTCATTTCAGGGGGCGAAATGTGGGGACAGTCTACCCGTTCACCTCATTTCAAAAATGAGGTGAACGGGTAGACTGTCCCTTTTTCCCATGTCCCTATTTCCCATAATTTCTTGATTTCAAGTCTGGCAAGGTGTGTAATGAAAGGGGGAGGGTGAAGAGGATTGATTATTGGACGCTATCAAGAATTACCTGATCAGGAATTTTGAGCAGGCTTTTGTTCTCCTCATCCTGGTCAGCGTGGCCGGCATCAACTACCTGATCCCCTATAAGCTGGCTTTTCTGAACTTCTATTTTATTCCCATCCTGCTTGGAGCCTATTACCTGGGGGTGCGAAGGGCACTTCTAGGCGGTGTCCTCTGTACCCTGATCGTGGGCCTGTATGCCTATCTGTTTCCCGCCTCCTTCATGCCTGCTTTTAGTCATCTTGACCTGTGGATGAATATCGTGGCCTGGTCCAGCTTTCTGATTCTGACGGGAGCTGTGGTGGGGCAATTGACCACCCGTTTAAAGACGGAAGTGGAGCAGGTGAGAGCCCTGAATCGGAATCTGGAGGATAGCCAGGCAAGAATTGAGGTGGCTGACAGGGAGCTTCGAGATCATGACGAGAACCTGGAACAAAAGTTGCAGGAGAGGACTGAAAGCCTG
>JAPUKI010000145.1 GCA_027295745.1 Acidobacteriota bacterium | reverse complement strand
GATTTTCGTCCCACCTACCAGGTTATTTCCGGAAAGTCGAAGATTGTTCATGACCTGAGAAAGGCAGCCGAAAAGGTAACAGAAATTTACCTGGCAACTGATCCCGATCGTGAAGGAGAAGCTATTTGCCAACACCTGGCTGAGGTGTTAAACGGCAATCAGGACCGCAAGATCTACCGCGTCCTCTTCAACGAAATCACGAAAAGCGCGATCTTGAAGGCCTTCGAGAATCCTTCTTCCATTGATCAGAATAAGGTGCATGCCCAGCAAGCCCGCCGGATTCTCGATCGGCTGGTAGGTTACAAGGTGAGTCCCCTGTTGTGGCAAAAGGTGCGCCGAGGTTTGTCTGCAGGCCGGGTCCAGACCGTGGCTCTGCGAATGATCGTAGAGCGCGAACAGGAAATTCGAGCCTTTGTATCGGAGGAATACTGGAAGTTCACCGCCCGTCTCAAGGCGCAGAAGCCACCTCCTTTTGAAGCTAGCGCGGTCAAACACAGGGGCAAGAAGTTCAAGATCTCCAATCAGGAGGAAGCGGATCAGCTTATGAAGGAGCTGGGGTCGGTGGATTTCGTGGTTTCTGGGGTAAAGAAAAAGAAAGCAAAACGACATCCGGTTCCTCCGTTTATCACCAGTAAGCTTCAACAGGAGGCCTCTCGAAAGCTAAGATTTTCAGTGAAGAAATGCATGATGGTGGCCCAACGCCTGTACGAAGGTATGGAGATCGGGGCTGAGGAAAGCACTGGCTTGATCACGTATATGCGCACGGATTCCACACGTGTGGCCGACTCTGCTTTGGCCGAACTACGGGAGTATGTACAGAAAGCCTACGGAGAGAACTACTTACCTTCCAAACCGAAGATCTACAAGAGCAAAAAAGGGGCTCAAGATGCCCATGAAGCGATCCGACCCACCTCGGTCCTTCGCGAACCGGAACATGTCAAGGCTTTCTTGCGCCATGACGAGTTCCGGCTGTATGAGCTGATCTGGAAGCGCTTTGTGGCCTCGCAGATGACTCCGGCAGTGTTTGACCAGACGGAAATTGAGATTGAAGCGGGCAGAACGCAATTCAAGGCCGTTGGAAAAGTGATGAAGTTTGACGGATTCTTGAGGCTTTACCGGGAAGGGCGCGATGAGGCAGAGCCCGAGGGGAATGATAAGGCATTACCCGAGGTGAGCGAGGGGGAGAAACTGCAGGTGGAAGAGATCGCACCGGAGCAGAAGTTTACTCAACCTCCTTCTCGCTACAGCGAGGCAACCTTGGTCAAGGCACTTGAGGAAAAGGGCATCGGTCGCCCTTCCACCTATGCACAGATTCTCACGGTCATTCTTCGTGACTACGTTGAGAAGGAGGAGAGGCGCTTTGTGCCCACCGAGGTAGGAGAAGTGGTGATCGAACTGCTTGTCCTTCACTTCGGGGCGATCTTTGCCTACGACTACACGGCCAAGCTGGAGCAGAATCTGGATGAGATTGAAAACGGCAAGGAGGATTGGGTCCAGACGCTGCAGGAATTCTACGCGGGTTTCTCCAAAGAGCTGAAGCAAGCTCGCAAGGAAATGAAAAATCTGAAGAAAGAGGAGATTCCGGCAGGCGTGCAGTGTGAGAAGTGCGGGGCGGATATGGTGATCCGCTGGGGCCGCTTCGGCAGATTTATAGCTTGCAGCGGTTACCCGGAATGCAAAAACACCAGAGAACTCCCCAAGGAAGATCTTTCCTCGGACCAGAAGGAGCAAAGCGGGGTGGAAGAAAAATCGTGCGATAAATGCGGCCAGCCGATGGTTCTCAAGAAAGGACGTTATGGGGAGTTTCTCGCTTGCTCCGGATATCCTGACTGTAAGAACACCCAACAGGTCAGAGGAACCGACCAGGAAGTGAAGAGTCAAGAAGGAAAGCTCGAGGAATGCCCTCAGTGCGGCTCACAACTGGTACAAAAGCATGGGCCGTATGGCGCATTTGTGGCCTGCAGCAACTATCCTGAGTGCAAATTCATTAAGCAGGAAATGACTGATGTCACTTGTCCTCAGTGCGGAGAAGGGAAGATGGCCCGGCGCAAAACGCGTCGCGGGAAGATCTTTTATGGGTGCAGCACCTTTCCCAAGTGCCAATTTGCTCTCTGGCAGAAACCTGTCGATCGCAAATGTCCCTCCTGTGGTGCATCCTATCTTCTGGAGCGCACCACCAAGAAAGAGGGTTTGACCCACCGTTGCAATCAGCCAGAATGCGACTTTAAAGAAATTGTGGAGGCGGTTGCGACACCTGAACCACAGACCGCTGACAACAGACCACAGATAACAGACAGCTGACAAAACTTGAAATCTGGAGCGCGCTCCGCGCTCTACAGGATGAGCGACCAGCCTTCTTGACTACCGATGGTGTTTTCAAATTCGCCGCGGGCTTTCTGTATGATCTGGTAAAACTTCCGGTCGTCATAGGAGGGATGGTGGTGGAAGAGAGCGAGCTGTTTGACCTTGGCGTCACTGGCGGCGCGACATGCTTCCAGCCAGGTGCTGTGCCCCCATTTTCTGTGCTTTCCGTAGTCTTCGGGCGTGTATTGTGAGTCGAAGATCAGGAGGTCAGCATTTTCTGAGACCTCTCGCAAGACCCTGTCAAGTTTCTTATGGCCATGTTCTAGATCGGTGGCGTAAACTACCACTGCGCCCTCCGACTCTATCCGGTAGCCAAACGTCTGTCCGGGATGGTTCAAGGGGAAGGGAGTAATGGTGAGGTTGCCGAATTTGAGCGGTTCTGGGTCGATCTGGATAAACTCCTTTTTGGCCGGTAGAGAATCAAAAGAGATTGGGAAATAGGGGTCTGCCATCTGGATCTTCAGTGCTTCCTCCAACCCGTTGTTTGAACCACAGCGCCGGTATTGACCCTCGGGAAAGGCCACAGAATGAAAAATCACCTGATTCTCAGCGTGGTAGAGCGGTTGGAAAAAAGGAATGCCCTGGATATGGTCCCAATGAAAATGGGTCAGGAACACCTTCAGGGTCAGTTTCTGGTCGGGAAACTCCTCTAAGAGAGAGTCGCCGAGATTCCGAACGCCGGTGCCTGCATCGAAGATAAAAACTTCTTCATTGGGAAGACGAACCTCGAGGCAGCAGGTGTTTCCCCCATAATTGAGGTTCTCAATCTGGGGGGTGGGCGTGGAGCCCCGCACCCCCCAAAACGTCATGCGGAAGCGAAAATCGTTGCCCATAGGTTACCTTGCGGGCTTGGGAACGCGACAGTATAACCTCTATCGTCCCAAAATTCAATGGATTAAAAGCACTACTACACCTTTTTAGCCGATACATCTATCTACTCAGGAAAACGTCACCTTATAGCTCTCGACCGTCCAGCGGTCAATTCCTGTGAAGGCCAGGAGGCAGTAGAGGAGCACCAGGAGTGCCGTTACTGCCCCGATCAGCCTCTGACCGAGCAGGAGCACGCGGAACATGAGAAATGCCCGGTACAAGAGATAACACTCCAGGGCAAAAAAAGGAAAACCAAAAAACCCGAGCGCAGGCATCTCGAAAAGCTTTAGAGATCCAAAGTAGGGAATGGTATAGACCCATTTTGCTGAGGCCCAGTAGTTCCAAAACTCCCACAACAGCCCGCAAATCATTCCGGTGATCAAAAGCCTGACCACCAGAGCATAATCTCCTTGTTGAGCTTGGCCCAGCAAAGAAGCCTTTTTCCGATCTCTCCGGTAGATAAGAGGGTCGAGGAGGAAAATCCACCCCAGCCATACCAGTGGAAAGAAAAGGGTGGGTCGGAAGGGAACAAGCAGCATCATCAGAGAGCCGATCATCACAAAACGGGCAAGCAAGGCTTGGGTCACCTGGACAGGCCGTCCTCGAAGCCGAGTGAAGACACCAAAATTCTTCAAACAGGTTTCGGTTTCAAAAATTCCAGGCAGAACCGTTCCAAAGGCCATGGCATATCCCGGCCAGCGCACATAGGTTTCGACGGGAATACCAATGTAGTGCCAGTTGTTGAGACGAAAGTTGGAGATTTCGAAAAACAGCCACAGCGGAGTCGAAAAGAGGAAGACCCACAGAAACTCCCGCGGAGTGTCCAGAAGAAGAGAGTTTTGCCCGCGGAGATGGTTGACGCAGGACAAGGCCACAATGTAGGTCCACCAGGCGAAGGTGTAAAAATAGGTCGAGACGGGTTCTACTCCCTGAATCATTAGAAGAAAGGCAGAAGCGTGAACGGCAATCGCCAGCGCCAGAATGAGTAGTACTGCCCCCTTTTTTCTCAATCGTCGGTGTCCAAACGCTTCGCGATTTCCGGCAGGCTGGCCAGCACTACATCGCCCACAATGCCCATATTTTCAGCCGACAACTTGTCCGCTGTATCCTCTCTTTGATGCCAGTAGGCATAATCCAGGTCGATAATGTCGACGACCGGTATCCCTTCTTCAGCAAAGGGTAGATGGTCATCTTGGGCGGCGGTGTAGCCCCGCATCTGGAAAATGTCTCCGAATCCCAGCTGGTTTCCCTGGTCCCAGATGATCTGGTTCAGCCAACTGGTTGAGTTCATTTCCTTTCGAAGCACCAGGTCCTTTCCCCCGATCATATCGAGCAGGATCAGAGCAGAGATTCTGTGAAGTAGACCGCGGCTCTTGAGCATCTGGACGAATTCACGGCTGCCGTAAAGACTGTCGGCGCTGGTCCAGTCGGCAACAGCCTCTTCTCCATCGAAGAAGGCGAACCAGAGCGAGTAGTCAGTAGAGTTCCCCTGTGTCAGAGTCCGGGCTAACTCCAGCAGCAGCGCGCTGCTGGAGCCACTGTCATTGGCACCAACAAAGGGAAAGTCCTCGAAGTATTTGCTGTCGTAGTGGCTGGCCAGAATGATCACGGACTCCCGATTTCCTGGAAGGACTCCCCAAATGTTTGTCATCTCAGGTCGTCCCAGAGGGGTGACTGGCTGAAAAGTCTGGGTGTGGACCTCCAGGCCATAGGACTGGAGCTGGTCCACGATGTATATTTCGACTTTCTTTTGTGCTTCGCTGCCGGAAGGGTGGGGGCCATAGCTGACCATCCTTTCAACATGGCGCATCACCCTGTCGGGGTCTACCAGACCGATCTGTGCAGAGGTGTCCAGGCAGGAAAAACAGGAGAGAACCAGGAGAACGGCAAAGAGGGACAGTCCCACTCTCTCGAAAATTGAAAAGTCCATATCGCTGTGCTACATTCCTGCCACTCAGACTATATCCCAGGAAGGAGAATTTATGAAGGTCTTCGACAGCGAAAACATCCGCAACATCGTCCTTGTCGGTCATGGGGATTCAGGAAAGACTTCGCTGGCCAGTGCTCTGCTGTATTCGGCCGGGGCGGTCAGTCGTCTGGGTCGTGTCGAGGAAGGAAACACCATTACCGACTGCGACCAGGATGAGATTGAACGAAAGATTACCATCAGCACCGCCTTGGCCCGCCTCGAATGGAAAGGGTTCAAGGTCAATATTCTGGATACCCCCGGCTATCGGACTTTTATTCTGGATACCAAGGCCTCGATGGTAGGTGCCGAAACCGTTGTGGTAGTAGTGGATGCTGTCTCTGGGGTGGAGGTGCAAACTGAGCTCGTCTGGTCCTTTGCCGAGGAACTCAAACTGCCGCGGGCCATTGTCTTGAATAAGTTGGATCGAGATCGGGCCAGCTTTCAGCGCAGCCTGGAGGCTCTCCAGGCTGCTTTCGGGCGCTCCCTGGTTCCTGTGCAGCTGCCCATAGGGGAAGAGAGTAACTTCAAAGGGATCGTTGATCTGATTCGGAACCGGGCTTACCTGTATGAGACAGGCACAAGCGGAAAGTTCAAAGAGGAGGCGGTTCCAGAGGAGCTTCAGTCCGAAGCTGAGAAGCGTCGTGAAGAGCTCATCGAAATGATTGCAGAACAGGATGACGAGCTCATGGAGAAGTTCTTTGAAAGTGGGACGCTGTCGGATGCGGAACTGCTGTCGGGACTGCGAAAGGGGATTCAGTCTCAGGGTGTCTTTCCCCTGTTTTGTGTTTCCTCCACGAATAACGTCGGAGTCAAGCAGCTGCTGGATTGGATCGTTGAATTGTTTCCCAATCCACTGGAGCGTGGATCCATCCCCCTCGTCGATGCCGGGAGCAAAGAGGAAACGCCATTTCAGATCGGGAAAGATGGGCCGGCTGCGGCCTTCGTTTTAAAGACGCTGGCCGACCCTTTCACCGGTCGGATCAATGTGATCAAGGTTCTTTCTGGAAGCCTGAAATCTGAGTCAACCTTGAAAAATTTTTCCAGTGAAGTGGAAGAGCGGCTCGGCACTCTCCAAGTGATGCAGGGAAAGGCTCACGAGGGGGTTCCGGTCGTCCATGCCGGGGACATCTGTGCTGTGTTAAAACTCAAGGGCACCACCACTGGGGATACACTGGCCGAGCCCTCTTTTCAAGGCTCTTTCAAGAAGGTTGAGTTTCCAGAGCCCGCCATCAGCTATGCTATCG
Organism: Acidobacteriota bacterium; assembly: GCA_027295745.1. Lineage (GTDB taxonomy): Bacteria > Acidobacteriota > UBA6911 > RPQK01 > JADFOI01 > JADFOI01. Next base: position 5,651 of record JAPUKI010000145.1, on the reverse strand, counting down.
AGCCGAAGTCACGTGGCGATGAGGACAAAATGAGTCACGCCATCGGACGGATGCTTGAAGAGGATCCCTCCCTTCGCTTCCGGCGAGAGTCCGGGACCAAGGAGTTCCTGCTGTCAGGGAGCGGCCAGCTCCATGTAGAGGTTGCGGTAGGCAAGCTGAAGAAAAAATTCGGAGTCGAAGTGGTGCTGAGAACGCCAAAGGTTCCCTATCGAGAAACCATTACCGGTAAAGCGGACGTGCAGGGAAAGCACAAAAAACAGACGGGCGGCCACGGTCAGTTTGGAGACTGTAAAATCAGACTGGAGCCTCGAAAGAGGGATGAGGGTTTCCAGTTTCTGAACGAGATCTTTGGCGGTGCCATTCCTCGTAATTACATACCGGCAGTTGAAAAGGGAGTTGTGGAAGCAGCTGAGAAGGGCTTTTTAGCTGGCTATCCGGTGGTCGATTTCAAAGTGACTCTTTATGACGGTAGCTACCACGCTGTGGACTCCTCCGACATGGCCTTCAAGATTGCCGGCTCGCTGGCCTTCAGAAAGGCCATGGAACTGGCCAAGCCTGTGCTTTTGGAGCCAATCATGAAGGTTGAGATCTACGCCCCCGAGGAAACTGCTGGCGATGTCATGGGCGATCTCAACAGTCGGCGTGGCCGTATACTGGGAATGGATGTCAAGGGAGGTACACAGGTGATTGGGGCTAAGGTTCCCATGGCTGAGATGCTGCACTATGCACCGACCCTCACCTCTCTGACTGGAGGACGAGGAAGCTTTCACATGGAACAGTCTCACTACGACGTGGTTCCAGCTCAGCTGGTTGAGCGCGTCATTGAGGAAGCTCGGCGTGAAAAGGAGGAAAAAAGCGCCTGAGTTCGTGCTGTCGTCAGGGCGTGGGAGGTACCGCAGGTGCCGAATCCGCTTCGGATGTACCAGGTTCGGGCGAGCCCGTTCGGCACCTGAGGTGCCTCCCACGCATAACCGGATAGATAAATAGCCCATGTTTCCACGACTCTTTGAGATTGGGCCAGTTACTCTTCATACCTATGGCCTGCTCCTGGCCACGGCCTACCTGGTGTCCATCACGGTAGCCTCACGTTTGGCTGAAAGGGAGAGTATCCCAGTCAATCGGGTCTGGGATCTGGGGTTGATTAGCATTGTCTCTGCCTTGATCGGGGCTAAAGTTCTGCTGGTCTTGACAGACCTTGGAGGTTATCTTGAAGCGCCTTCACGTCTGGTTTCCCTGGAGTTCTGGCAGGCGGGCGGGGTCTTTTACGGCGGGTTGATGGGGGCCGTCATCGGCTGCGCAATATTCATTTGGAGGACCCCTCAGCTGAAGTTTTGGCTCGTCGCCGACGCTGCTGCTCCAGCCATTGCCTTGGGACAGTCGATTGGACGGCTGGGTTGTTTTGCAGCAGGCTGCGATTACGGCAAACCGGCCGAGCTGCCGTGGGCCGTCACCTTTACCAGCGAGTACGCTCACCAGTACATTGGAGTGCCCATCAACATATCCCTGCATCCAACCCAGCTCTATGAGTCTGGGACTACACTCTTGATTTTTGGGCTCCTGCTTTGGATCTACAAGAAGAGGCGCTTCACCGGCCAGGTCTTTTCCTCCTATCTGGTGTTTTACGGAGTGGCTCGCTTTGCACTGGAGTTTTTCCGGGGAGACATGGGCCGGGGATTCGTGTTCGGTGGTGCTCTTTCCACATCCCAGTTCATCAGCCTGTTGATCGTGCCTGCCGGAGTTGTTACTTTTCTCTATTTCCGCAGCCAATCCCTTCCAACCACCCGCCGTGTTTGAGAGCATTCTCTTACGAGTCAGCGTGGAGGAAGCCACCCAGAGGCTCGATCTCTTCTTGTCGCAGAAGCTTGAGCAGTTCAGTCGCAGCGCTCTGCAGCGGTGGATCGAGTCGGGTCATGTGACAATCGAGGGGGAAAGGCGGAAGGCGAATTACCAGGTCAAAGAGGGTGAGCAGATTCTGGTTGTGCCTCCTGCGCCAGTGCCTGTCGAGCTCGTTCCCGAACCGATTGTCCTGCACATCGTCTATGAGGACGATGTACTGGTGGTCGTTGACAAACCCTCAGGCATGGTTGTTCATCCCGGAGCGGGGAATCGGCAAGGCACCCTGGCTAACGCACTGCTGCATCATTTTCAGGCCATCAGCCACTCCGGCAGCATCCGTCCCGGGATCGTTCATCGTTTGGACAAGGCGACTTCTGGCTTGATAGTGGTGGCCAAGAATGATCAGGCCCATGAATTTGTGGCCAACCAATTCAAGGCGCGTCAGGTCGAAAAGCGTTATCTGGCTCTGGTTCATGGACGGCTGAAAAGGAAGGAAGGAACTGTGGATGTTGCTCTTGGACGTGATCCTCGAGCACGTACCAGAATGTCCACCCGCGGCCGGCGGAGCCGGAGGGCCCTCACCAAGTATGCAGTGATCCGCACTTACCCGGATTTTAGCTATGTTCAGGTGTTTCCTCACACCGGGCGAACCCATCAAATACGGGTCCATTTTCAGCATCTCGGACATCCCGTTGTAGGAGATCAGACCTACGGTAAAAAGGCGGCTCAACGTCTGAAAGATCCGGACCAGACCGAGGCCATCCGCAAATTGGGGAGGCACTTTCTCCATGCTGCCTATTTGGCTTTTCTTCATCCCGAAACAAAGAAGAGAGTCTCATTTGAGCTGCCCCTGCCAAAGGAACTTGCCGAGTTCCTATCGGCTCTGGGATAATAGAGGCGAAATGAAGTTCTCGACATGGATACCGATGGCCATTCTCTTGCCACTCTGTCTTTCTCTTACCGGGGTGGAGGCCCAGGAGGGTGCGGACGAAAGGGAGGGTCAGGCACCCTTTCGAGTCGAGGTGGATGCGGTCAATGTCCTGGCAGCGGTCCACGACAATGAGACGCGCGAGTTTGTCACGGATCTGACAAAGGAGGATTTTCAGATCTATGAGGATGGAGTCCTGCAAACCATCACAAACTTCACCCAGCAGACGGATCTCCCCTTGACCATCGCACTTTGCATGGACACCAGTTCCAGCGTCAGACTCAAGTTGGACTTTGAAAAGGAGGCGGCTACCGATTTCCTCTATGCTGTCATGCGCCCCAGCGACAGGGCAATGCTTGTCGAATTCGATACTGGGGTGACCCTCCTTCACGATTTCACTTCCAACCCCAACGATTTGGTCCGGGAGATCAATTTGTTGAAAGCAGGAGGCGGGACCTCTCTCTATGATGCCGTGTACCTGGTGGCGGAACAGAAGATGTTGAATGAGCCGGGGCGTAAAACGGTCGTCATCCTCTCTGACGGAGCCGACCTCACCAGCAAGCACTCTTTTGAGGAGATGCTCCGCATGGCTTACCAGGCCGAGATCACCGTCTATGCCATTAGCACCACCCGCTTCGGCGCAGACATCGATCATGAGGGAGACAATGCTTTGAAGCAGTTGACAGAGGTTACCGGTGGCACCGCCTTTTTTCCCTACTCGACCGACCGGCTCGCCTCTGCCTTCCAGGAGGTGGACCAGGAGTTGCGCAGTCAGTACAATCTGACTTACGTTCCAACCAATAAAGATAGAGATGGGACCTTTCGCGAGATCAAGGTGAAGGTGAACCGGGATGGCGTGAGACTCCGACATCGGAAAGGGTATTTTGCTCCGGAGCGGCTGAGCAGCGCCAACGAGTAGAAGGCTGGCGGTTAAACCACGGCCTTCATTACTCCAACTGGCAGGACCAGTCTCGGATCATTCTCCGATATCTCGCTGCTTCCCTCGATTTGCCCCGATTGGCAAATCCGCTGGCCAGGATCGTCAGTTTCTCCACAATCTGGCCGGCCGTCCAGAATTTCTGCTGCGGCGTGAGACGGTTCGAGGAGTAAATCTGGATCAGTGCCTGTACGCGATAGCGGTCCAGTCCCCATAGGCTGTGTGACAGCTGGTCGGGATGTCCGCCCACCTTCACTATGAGCGGCTCATCCAGGAAGAAGATGGGTTGCCGGGAAGAAATCCTCAGCCACATCTCATAGTCCTCACACACCGGAAACTTTTCGTCGAAGAGGCCCTCCCGTTCCAGGATGCCCCGGTGGAGCAACACCGAACTGGGGCTGATAATGCACAGAGGGAGACACCGGTGGTAGATCCATCCGCTGTATTTGCGGTGGATCTTTCTGGGATTGACTCGTCGCCCGCGGCGAATCCAGGTCTCATCGGTGTAAATGACCTGGAACTGAGGGCGGCGCTCCAGCTCTTGGAGCTGCCGCTGCAGTTTGGCAGGTTTCCAGTGATCATCGCTGTCCAGAAAGCAAATCCAGGGATGACGTGCCAGGTGAATTCCGGCGTTGCGGGCTGCACTCACCCCGCTGTGTGCCTGGTAGAGGTAATGAATGCGGTCCTCGTGGAGATTTTGAACAAGGTGCCGACTCTCATCCTGGGAGCCGTCATCGACAACGATGAGTTCCCAGTCCTGGAAGGTCTGCTCGAGCACCGACTGGATGGCGCGCCCCAGAAACTGGCGCCGGTTGAAGGTCGGAAGGATGATGCTGATCAAGGAGAATTATGAGGACTTGTCCGCACCCTTTTCGAAGCGGATCACTTCGGACGGGAATTTCCTTCGCTGGTCACGCTCCGACTTGTTCTTGTACATGGCCTGGTCCGCCACCACCAGAAGCATATCAGGTTCTCTTCCATCCTCCGGAAAGGTCGCCGCTCCGATACTGACGCCGACCTTAGCGGTGTTGTGTTCGTCGATCATTATTTGATGGGAGTCGAAGGCCTCTTGGATGCGTTTGACGGCGTATTTGGCATTCTCCTTGCTCACACCAGGCAGGATGGCGATGAACTCGTCCCCGGCATAGCGAACACAGGTGTCTGAGTCGCGCAGGTGCTCGCGCAAAAGTTGAGCGATATCGGTCAGGATTCGGTCGCCGACCCTGTGGCCGTACGTGTCGTTGATTTGCTTGAAAGATTCCAGATCCATCATCAGAAGGGTGACGCACTGTCCCAGGTGGGAAAAGCGTTTGATTTCCCGCTCGATGACAACGTGGAAGTAGCGCAGATTGGGAAGTCCTGTGAGCACGTCGGTATAAGCGTTCTCCTCTGTCTCTTCGTAAATGATGGCATTTCTGATCGCAGTGGCCGCGTGATCGGCGATGGTCTCCATGAAGCGGAGATGATCTTGATGATAGTCCTCAGACTGATCTGAGTAGAGCGAGATGACCCCTACGATGCTGTTGTTCAGAGACAGAGGCATGACCAGGCAGCTCCGGTAGGCGGAGCGTAGCTCCTCCAAGTCCATGAAATCAGGAGCCGGTGAGACGTTCATCAGGTACTGCTTGTGAGCGGCAACCCAGCCTGTGATGCCGTCACCTACCCTGAGTTCCAAGCCTTCCAGAAGCTCGGCGTTCAACCCGGCAGTATGATACGGAATGACCCTATCGGTCTGAGAGTCCATGAGAAAAATGACGCAAGAGGTGTAGGGAACCAGTTTTTGGATCTTCTCAGCCAGAAGCGAAAGAGTATCCGAAACTTTCAGAGATTTTCCCAGTACCCGGGAGATCTCGTAAAGAGCTTGAATTTCTATGTGGGTAGAAGCGATCTCATGGAAGACGGTGGTATCGAGTTCTGCGCGCTTCTTTCTCGAGGTAGCTTCTGCAGTCT
>JAPUKI010000144.1 GCA_027295745.1 Acidobacteriota bacterium | reverse complement strand
ACTCTTCAAGAAGCCGTGCAGACCTTGTCTATCCCGGTGATTGCCATAGGAGGCATCGACAAGTCTAATTTCGAGGAAGTTTTCAAGACCGGAGCCGGCGGAGCTGCTGGAATCACCTGGGTGCAGCGGGAGGTCAGCAGGCTTCTAGAGAAGCCCCGCTGACCTCCCGGTCAGCGGAAATTCCAAATGCCCAATCCTAAATTCTAAACAAATTTCAAATCACAAATTCCAAGTTCAAAACCTCTGAGCACGGACTGTCTTAAACCGAATTTGTTTGTGATTTGGAGCTTGGAATTTGTGATTTGTTTGGGATTTGGAATTTCCGGCCTCCGGCCGGCGCTTCACCATCTTAAGAGGATGAGTTCAGAACTGAAGCCGGGACCAAAAGCGGCACAAAGCCCCCAGTCGGCTTTCTCCGGAGAACTTCCCTTCATTAAGTGTTCCAGGATGAACAGGATGGTTGGGCTGGACATGTTTCCGTAGTTTTCCAAGACGACGCGACTCGAGTCGAGCTTCTCTTCGCTGAGCTCAAGCGAATTCTTCATGGCAAGAAGTATCTTTGCCCCTCCTGGATGGATGACAAAGTGATCAAGGTCCTGCAGGCAGATCTGACTTCGTTGGAGGAATTCGCAGACGTTCTCCTTGATGTGTTGGTCCAGAACCTTGGGAATCGTTGGTGAGAAAATGACGCTGAGTCCTGTCTCGCTAAAATCCCATCCCATGAGATCGAGGGTGTTGGGCCACAACGTGCTCATGCTATCCACTATGTGGATTCCCTCCTCTGGACAACTATCTCCACAGATTAAAACAGCAGCGGCTCCATCAGCAAAAAGGGCCGAAGCCACAAAATTGCTCTTTCGATAATCGGTGAACTGGAAGGTGAGAGATGACAATTCCACCGAGACTAAGAGGATCCTTTGATCGGGTGCCCCTCTGGCAAGATCCCGGCAGTGAGTCAGTCCGGTAGCTCCTCCGGCACAGCCCAGACCAAAAACAGGTGTCCTTTTGGTGTGAGTGCCAAATCCCAGCCGGTTGATGATGCGGGCATCAATGCTGGGTGTGGACATCCCGCTGGTGGAGACAAACACCAGGTGATCCACATCCTGGGGACCCAGATCAGCAGTTTCCAGACAACGCTCGATGGCCTCAATACTCAGGCGCTCCGACCAGCGGATGTACTCTCCGTTTTTCTCTGAAAAGGAGTGATGGTGTTCAAACCACTCCAAAGGGACACAGAAGAATCGCCTGTGGACGTGAACATTGTCGAAAACTCCAATCAGGCTTTGGGTACACTCGAGGTTTTCTTGGAAATGCTGGTGGACCCATTCCCGAATCTCTTGTTGCTCAAAGCAAAATGGGGGAACAGCCGTGCCAACGGCGACGACGCGTGGCATGTTAGTGCCTACTGGGCGGGCGCACCCAAGCCAAGGAGGGACCCCTTTTGGGCGACGACAGAGATCTCCTGAGCTTCCTCCAATTCCCGATACAGGGGCTCATCTTTTCTATCGATGGCAAGCTGTTTGATGGGCTCTAACTGGGGGATGAACACTTGGATCTTTTTATTGAGCTTCTCGAGGGACTTTCGAATATTCTTTTCAGAGGCTGTTTTATAAATGGCCTTTTCATCGATGTTGATCAAAATGCCGTCAATGGCCCGCCGATAGGCATGGACCATGTCCCAATAGGTATAGAATTCCAGAGGATTTTCCTCTTCCTCTTCCCATTCCCCGCCCTTCATTCTTCTCTGGATCTCCTCCAAACGAGCCTCAGCAATTTCCAGAAAAACCTCCACTCTTTTTTCTAATTCTTGATGGAGCTGAAGCTTTTCGTACTCCTCCTCCGTGAAACGATCTCTTGACTGCAATCGCGCCGGGGGGGCCGCAAGTGAAAATCCTCCTGGGTGAAACGATAGGGATGCCAGATGCCCTTTCCCTTTCTCACCGGAGGTTCGATTTCCAACCAGAGCTTCACCCAGCAGCTGTTCCAATAGGGTCTTTCGGAGTTGTTCCAAGGCTCGAATTGTATTTTCGAACCCCTCCACGTACTCAAAAGGTACGGTTGTCCGTAAGTCATTGATCGTTTCGATCAGTTTGCGAAGACGAATTTCCAGCTTCTTGACTTCTGACGAGCGAAGATCCTTGTCCTTTTTTACGTTGGAGGATTGTTCGCCTGCATAGTGAGACAGCGAGGAAATCTTCTGCAGCAAATCAGCCGTTTCGTCCAACTGGTCTCGCTGAATATATCTCTGCAAGAGATCCACACGACGCTCAAAGACCTCTCTGAACAAGTCAATCCGATCTCGATATTGGGGTTTTCTTTGATATTCGCTAAATTCTCTCTCAGTAAGCAGATCCGTCAAAGGAGGATCCACGCCCTGTGCCAGGTGAAGGGGACCGACAAGAGGTACAAGCAGTATTAAGGTAGGAAAAAGAAGTGTCATTTTCTACATTCTCTCAGGCACGGGTATGCCAAGTAAATCGAGGCCCTTCAACAGTCCCTGACGTGCCGCATCGGTGACGGTAAGATAAAAGCATTTCTTGATCGGATCGCTCTCCGAGAGGACATGGTACTTATGATAGAACAGGTTGAATTGTTGGGCCAAATAAAAGACATGTTTGGCCAAATGGGAGATCTCCAGGGTAGCAAGGGTCTGGTCCATGGATTCATCAAGACGGGCTGCTTGAAGCAAGAGACTCCAGAGTTCATTGTCCTCGATGAGTTCGGCAATGGAGCTAGGGTTTTTCCACATTTGCTCACATTTGTTTTTCCAGATCGACAGATTCCAGTCGCTATCGTCCGCTTCCAGCTTGCGAAAGATGCTGTGAGCTCGCACCACCGAATACTGCAAGTAAGGTCCTGTTTCCCCTTCGAAACTGAGAGCTTCGGCAAAGTCGAATGCGATCACCGAGTTGCGGGTGTATTTGAGAAGAAAGTAGCGAAGAGCTCCAATGGCGACCTTCTGAGCGATTTCTTCTTGTTGTTTCAGGGTGAGATCTTTCCCTCGGGCGTTGACTTCCTCAAGCGCTTTTTCGATCAACTTGTTGATCAGATCGTCGGCCTTAACCCCCAGTCCTTTGCGTCCCGAGACTTCCACATAAGGTTTTCTGCGATCCTCTTCTGACAATTCGATGTCCAGTTCCGAACAACAGGCGGGGGACAAAGCAACCATTTCATAGCTGAAGTGCACAGAACGATCTGCCTCGTTGCTAAAGCCAAGTCTTCTCAACCCTTCTACCACCACACGCTGAAGGTAAGATTGGCGTACATCGATCACGTTATAGACGTTCTGGCCTTGCCCGAACTCGGGCTCGGTATGGGGGGAGGATTCAGTGGTCGTGAGCCAGACGGTGTCTTCATTAGGACCACCTTGGGTCTGCAGAGTCACTTCGCCACCCCGGTATTGGCAGAGCGGGCGGTAGTGAAAAGTTTTCTCCAATAGCCCAAACTTCCAGAGTTGGTAAGCGATGTCCTTTCCGACATAGGTGACCGTCCCATTACTCCGAACAATAATCTTTTCCTCATCGGGCTGCCCATGGGTCCCAGGTACCTGCATAGTCCAACAGCCTTGGTAGGGTCCGTTCTCCCGGTAGGTGATTGCCTCTTTGTCTTTGAGCCGTTGAAAGGCTTCTTGCCAGAACTTAAGGGAGAGGATTTCACTTTCCCGGGGTAGGACTTCATACCGTACTCCGATTCGGAACATGGTCTTCAGATGAGCCAAGACAACCCGCATCGAAATGTACTCGGCCAGCTGAGGGATGGGTCCCTCACCAGTCTCGATGTCCTGGAGTGTTTGCTCGCGGAACTTCAGGCGTGATTCCTCCTCCTGATACCATTTGGAGACCTCTGCATAGAGATCCCAGCAGTAGTAGTCAAAAGGTTCTGCGATGGACTGGATCTCTTTGAAGGACATCTCACGCAGG
>JAPUKI010000143.1 GCA_027295745.1 Acidobacteriota bacterium | reverse complement strand
GGTGGCCTCATCCGGACGAGGCATGCCGGCAGGAGGCATGGCCCGGCCTCGAAGTTTGCGCAGCACTTTCTCCCATACGGGCGCTCCTTCGCTGACCTGTTCGATGTCCATCTTGTCTAGCGCCAGTCCGGCCGTACGGGCTTGTTCGTTGTGGCAGACGACGCAGTAGCGATCCAGGACCGCCCGTTGGGCGGAGGCATGTGCCGGAACCGGACTCAAGGACTGCGCCCTGGCTGTCTGCAGTGAGCCCACCCCGACCAAGGCGATTCCAATCCAGCCCAAGAGAGTTTTTTTCATGGCAGCCAACCTCGGGATTTTGAGCTTTCAGGTGACTGATGGTAAAAGCCCAGGCAAAGGACCATGGTTACCTCATTATACTGGCAATATTAAATATAGAGCCGACATCTTTCTCAGATCTTAACATGATGGGTTTCGATTGGAAATCCAAAATCCTGCGGGCTAGCCCGCTTTTCTCACACCAGGTCGTCGCGAAGCGGCGAAAGGACCGATCTGACAAGACGCGCGACAGAGGCCCCCGCAAACGTACTGTAGGGTACGTTGAGGAGGCCGACCGAGCGCAACGCGGTCAGAGTGGAGCATTGCGCCGATGCAGTAGACCGGGTGTGAGAAATGCGGGCTTAGGCTTGCCGGTCCCGCTGTAATCTATAGAATAAGAGTAGCCTATGTGCCTCGTCCCAGGTATACCATGACTTCAGGAAAGAAAAATATTGTGCTTATTCTTCTGGGGTTTTTTCTCCTTGTTTTTCAGGCAGAGCTTCAACCATCCCTCTCAGCCGCCTACTCTCTTGTCAGCCAGTTTTTCGATGAGGTAACCCCGGAGCAGGAGCTCCGTCACATACAAGAGGTTCTTCCCGAGGCCGATGCTTTTTCATCAAAGGAAGGAGATCCTCCCTACTATAGGGCCTACAAGACTGACCCACAAACCAACCGTAGGACGGTGGTGGGTCTAGCTTTTTTCACCTCAGATGTTGAACCGAAAGAGCGGGGATACGAAGGCCCCATAAAAATCGCTGTAGGTATCAATCTGCAAGGTGTGATCACCCGGATAAAAACTGTCGCGCACCGCGAGCCGTACGGCTATTTTTCAGTCGATCTCGCTAGGTTTGCCGACCAGTTTAAGGGCAAAAGTATACTCGATCGCTTCAGATTGGGAAGAGACATCGATGCTGTCACTCGGGCCACAATGTCGATTGGCACCGCCTCAAGATCGATTAGAAGAGGTTCCCGCCGGATACTCAGCCAGTACCTTGCACAAGAAGAGGGAGAAGGTGGCCGGTAAAACGATCGTACTCCTGACAACAGTCGTGTTGTGCCTTTTGAGGATGTCTGTCGCATACCCGCAGGTGGACACAGCGAGGAGTGCGGAGGATTCACAGCAGTCGGAGTCCCCACAGCTTTCCCTTGCCGACCTGGATGCCCTCATTGAGGATGATGCGGATGAGGATCTAGCAGAAGTGATCAGGGGCCAGATCTTTGATCTGTTGGTGCTTTCCGGCTTTCTCTCCCTGGCCCTGGTCAGCTTTTTCAAGAACAGCAGCACGCTGAAATATTTGACGCTGATCCTCTCGGTTGGGTACCTGGGCTTTTTAAAGAGCGGCCTTCTTTCTGTAGTCAACATCTTTGGACTCATGGAGTGGAACTTCCCACTCTTTAGATACAGTCTGTCCTGGTACCTCCTGATGTTCTTCACGGTTGCATCGACGGTGCTGTGGGGAAGGCTATACTGTGGTCGAATATGTTCCTTTGGTGCTCTGACTCAGCTTCTGGACAGGATCCTTCCCTCCAGGCTCAGGTTTGAGCTTCCTCCCCGGCTGGACAGGGGTGCCATCTATGTAAAATATCTCATTTTAGGAACGGCTTTAGCGTACTTTCTGCTGACCCGGGACAATTCCATTTATAGGTACATCGAACCCTTCTGGATGTTTACCTTAAGCGGGTCAACGGTCATGTGGATCATGCTGGGGATCCTTTTGCTAATCACAGTGTCCATCAAGAATTTCTATTGCCGCTATCTGTGCCCTTTGGGAGCAGCACTCGGACTGATGTCCAACCTCACCATTTTTCGGATCAAGAGATGGCGTGAATGCAGCACCTGTAAGATCTGCGAGAAGGCATGTGAGTGGGGAGCCATTCAAGGACCCAAGATTTTAGTGAGCGAATGTGTTCGATGTGACGACTGCGAGAGGCTTTACAGAGATGAGAGGAAGTGTCCCCACTGGCTTGTGATGAAGAAAGCGTCAGCCCGGCCTGAGGTCTCCAAGCTGGTCCAGATCGAATCTCAGTCAACGCAGGAGGTGTGACGATGATAAAAACAGCTTCACTTCTTCAATGCCTTGCTCTGACCTTTGGCGGTACGCTAAGTCTTTCCTACGCTGAGTGCCCTACTTGGGAGGACCTTCTAGCTGAGGAGAGTGTCATTGAAGTGAACATCGCCAGGAGGGCATCCATATTCGTCGGCTATGTCAATCCACCGCAGCTGGGCGTCTGCTTCCTTGGAGAAGAGCTTTACAATGAGTTAATTGAAGGGCTATTGAAAAAACTACCCGACAGACACTTCTTCTGGATCGGTGGTAGCCATTCCTTGGATATGGTCGATACCATCACACGTACTTCCATGCTCCAGGGGGATCAGGAAATCCACTTTGACCTGGCCACAAAGCTAAGCGGGAAGAGGTCATTTCCAAGCATTGAAACAGAAATCCTCGTAAGCTTCGAGGGAGAGATCGATTTTACCGACGGTGTGACCATATTCTTCACAGGATTCAGGGGCAACTATTCCAACGAATATTGGCTGCCGGATCAATATCTTACCGAATGAAAACGAGACACGAAGCCTTCCTCTCTTTATTCCGGTTCCAGACCGAGGGGCCAAACACACTCAGGCCTGGAAGATGGCTCCGTTCCTTCTACTGTGGGCCGCAAGGTAGCGGCCGTTCCAGATTCAAGGACGAACGAAACCGAACCCTTCCGGGTAGGTAGGGTTGTTTGAATCAATAGCCGATGGGTTGAATCCGGTTGGATCAGCAGCCCTTCGACGTCTTCACAGTCGGAAATCAGTGCCATTCCGCGCTCCGGTCCCAGCACGAAGGCCGCCGTCGAGAGGGCATCAGCAGCAGTGGCATTGGGTGCTATGACGGTGACTGAATAGAGATCCTCTGCCGGAAAACCGGTTCGAGGATCAAGAAGATGACTGACCCGTTGCCCTTCAACCTCGAAGTAGCGGTCATAGTCTCCCGAGGTTGCTATGGCTCCTTCTTTAAATCGAAGGAGCCCGATCAGGCTATCTTCTCGAGGGTGCTTGATCCCCACTGACCAAGGTCTTCCACTGGGTGGCTGACCGAGCACCCCAATATTTCCCCCCAGGTCGATGAGTGCAGCCGGGACACCACGAGCACGCAGTTCCGCTATGGCCTGGTCAATGGCGTAGCCTTTGGCGATACTGCCCAGGTCAAGCCGGCTGCCGGTGGCCAATGCTGCGGTCCCCGCCGACCCATCCAGCTCCAAACGGTCGGCTCCAACCCGGGGCAACACCGCTTGAATTTCTTCCATCGAAGGAATCGAGTTTCGCTCCATTGTGTAGAAGCCCCAAAGCTGGACGAGCGGCTGGACGGTCACATCGAGAGCACCCCCGGATAACCGTGTGTAGTGTTGGGAGGCCTGCAAAACTTGGAAGGTTGCGGCACTGACCTCGATGGGGCCCGTCCCGGCCTGAGTGTTGAGGGCCACCAGCTCACTATCGGAACGGTACAGGCTCATCAGTTGGTCGATCTTCAACACCGCGCCGTGGGCGGCCTCCAGGTCGGCGCTGGCCAGCACGGTGGCTGTAGCAGGTCGATAGACAGTGGCTTCCAGGATCGTGCCCATCACTGTCCAGGTTCGGTGAGCCGGTACCAGATCATCTTGGGAGCTTGTGTGGAGGAAGGTCACCCACATCAAAGCCACTGCCAGCACGCCCAGAGGTGCTACCAGCCATACTCGGCGGTACCACGGCTTGTCTTTGCCTGTCGAGATCATGCTCACCGAGGATTCACTCCAGAAAAATGGGGTTGGAGAGTATCCAGGGCTTGTCTTGAAGCAGGCCTGGAGGGTCTATCAAGTAGGCTTCCACACGGTAGGCGCCGGGTTGATCAGGAGTCAGTGAGAAATAGGTTCCCTCTAGCTCCTCAATCGTTTCCCCCGACCGTTTCAAGAGAAACCGTACGGGGGTCGGAGATTGAAAGACAAGTTCAGATCCCCGAGGCACCCGGGCCCCCATGGGATGAAATTTTCCCTCCGTCCGCGCGTGAAAGGAGAAGCCCATAGGATCAGCGATCTTTTCAAAAGCAATGTAGGAAGATCCTGCCTTTAAGGCCTCCAGAATGGCTTCTCGAGAGACCTCGCTCTCAGGAGGCAGGAACACGTGGTTGGTCACGAATCTAAAACTCTGTAGATACGGATCGACCCTCAGGGAAAGGATACTTTTGCCGGAAGTCGTCTGAAGCACAATTCCGATATTCTGGTGAGCATCGTTTCCTGCCGTACCCGTCACCATCCTGGTCTCAAGGAAGCGGTCCCACTCGATCAGGCGATTCGGGTTGAGCTCCCAGAGCTGAAAGTAAAAGAGATCAGGGTAGAGGAGTTGATGATAAAGAAAGCTGATCCAATGAAAGGGTGTATTCCTGGCCACAGCATTCTCGTGCATGTTGTAGATTTCCAATCCGTCGAACCATGTGTCGACCCCTTCCAATGAGGAACCCGAGAAAATCGTGACCTCCCGGTTGCCACTGGTGAGAATCGTAGCGGATGGTGCCACAGGTTCTTCAAAACCGTGAATGAGAATCAACTCAGGATCTTCCATCTGGTGATAGCGGGTGTATTCCCTGCGGTGTTCGGTAAGGAAAAGATAGCGATAGCCCGCTTCCTTGGCCGCCTCGATAATCTCAGGATAGGTGCCTGTGCTGTGCCCCCCCGCAGCACTGTGAACGTGGATCGTTCCTTTCACATCGACGAACGGAGGCGATTCAACCTGCTGGCGGGGAAGGCTGCCCAAGTATCGGGCAACGCGGTGAGTTTGATAGAGCGCATAGAAAAAGGGAAGCTGAACGACAATCAGAGCAGCAAGGAGGTAGCCCGCGATCTTGATCAAGATGGGCATTATACCCCAGACACGTCGGTGGGATGGTCCTTTTAAAGGGTTGCGGGGAGGGATTTGAATCCTCGACCTTTGGGGCGTGAGTTTAAAGTAGCCCCTTTTTAGCTGTTTTTAGCTCGGTTTAGATTGGCCTATAATATTTTCGATTTCAACGACTTAAACCACGCCCTGCTTTTTCGCTCAGCTTTGACCTTGCAGGTAGTTTTGGCATAGCTTGTTAAAATCCGTAAAAAGTTCGACGCCACTCCGCCCGTTTGCGCTCCAGATAGACCAGAGTTTCTATTGATCGAGCGTGCACTCCAAAGTGGGCTAGATACTCCCTCTTCTTCCAACAGGTCGAACTTGATCCCAGAACCAGACACTGGCGGGTTAATAGGGCTCAAGACTGGTGTCGAAAAGACCGATCCGCGGCACACCCTTTTTCAGAATCGCTAGGATCTCCTGACGATGGAAGCGGCTCCGATCTCAGCGATGGAACGTGTCC
>JAPUKI010000142.1 GCA_027295745.1 Acidobacteriota bacterium | reverse complement strand
CCGTCACTGGTTTTGATGCCACTGTCGACACCAAGGCCGGCCCCAGGGCCTGTTAGGGTATACCCATTCATGTTGATGTGAACGTCATGAGCGGCCACCTTGATACCGGAGTCGCAGACCAGATCACTGCTCAGATGGTATTGACCTGGTGTATCGATGATCATCCCGCAGCTGATCGGTGTTGCCGCCACCAACGGACCGACTCCTAACAGGAGGGTCAGCGTCAGTACCACGAGATTCGATCTGTTCTGGTTTTGCATCGGCAATTCCCTTTTTTTGGTGGCTGCGTCGTCAGCAGGGTACGCCTTCGCCATGCCCCAGTTTCTAGATTGCATACAATCTGCCCCCCCTCAAGCGGCTGATTGAGTCCTCCCACAGCAATTCTTGTGCCAGTTGTTCGGTAGTCGGGAAGATAGTTCCCTTAATCCCCTATTCCCAATAGCTTGAGTGTACTGCTGATGGTCAGGGACGGCAACTAAAAGTTAGGTCTGGGGGAAATTTCCCCCGTTTCCGCGTAGTTTTCCCCACTGTCGGCTAAGCGAGTGGGAAGGAACCTGACTTGATAGGTCTTCCAGAATTGAGGCATAATGCGGTCACCAAGAACGCTCACTCGAAGGCTGTTTGTAGGTTCGCTTCTGTGTTTCATTGCTGCTCAGGGGCGAGTATATTCGCACGACTATGCATCGAGTGCTTCTGTGATGGCTCGCTTGTGTAAGTCGATGTCCTGAATGCAGAACCGAGCTATCTCGGGGAGGGAAAGATGGCTGGCTCCCGACGGAAACCTTTTAATTTACTGTATTCCTTTGCACTTCTGAGTCTCTTTTGCATCGTATGCATTTGTGTCATCTCTGCTTTCCTGCTTTCCCATTTTCTAACTGACAACATGCTGGAAAGGGATGCCGTGGTGACTATGCAGTTTGTCCAGGGTATGGCGGGAAGTGAGGATGTTGTCCACTACTTCGAAGCCTACGACGAGCCAGTGGGTGGAGCCGGTGCCGACTCCAGTGTAGATGAAGATCAGCCCCAAGTCCCTGAGGAATTTTTCACGCGAATTGCTACCATGCCTGAGGTGCTCCGAAGCAATGTGTTTGCAGCTGATGGCAGTATCATTTGGTCAAGCCAAAACCGCCTTGTCGGAAACATCGAAGCCAATGAGGAACTGGAGAGAGCACTCGCAGGCGAGTTGGCTCTTGAGGTCGGAGAAACGGAAGACACATTCGAGCAGGAGGAGCACCTCAAGTTTAAAGGATCCGTCGTCAATTTTGTGGAGAATTACATCCCCATCTGGAACACATCGAAAGACCGGGTAGTGGGGGTGGTGGAGGTATACAAGGTTCCCGAGGCATTGTTCACTTCTATTGCCAGGGGCAGGCAACTGATTTGGGGCAGCGCTTTGTTGGGAGGCATTTTCCTGTACGGAGCGCTTTTTTGGATCGTTCGGCGGGCGGGACTTCTGATCCAGAAACAGCATGAGCAACTGGTGGAGTCGGAAACCCTGACCGCTGTGGGGGAGATGGCCTCAGCCATAACCCACAGTATTCGTAATTCCCTGGCATCGATTCGTTCCTCCGCCGAGGTGATGCTGGAAGGGGTGGAGGGTCAGTGCCTGGATGAAGTTGCCCAGGATATTGTGGAGCAATCGGACCGGATGGCGGCGGAGATCCGCGAACTGCTGGCCTATTCACGACCCTTGAGCTACAACCCCGAACCTCTCCAGGCCAATGAGGTCATCCGGCAGGGCTTACAACATTACGAGAGGGCCATTGCCAAACAGCATATTGACGTCCGTGTAGATCTGGACGAGTCGCTGCCCCCGTTTCAGGGAGATGCCATCTTGCTGAGACACGTCTTCGACAGTCTGATTGGCAATGCCCTCGATGCCATGCCCAGAGGAGGAGATTTGACCATCAGAAACTGGATGGCAGCTGATGGAAGGAATGCTCAAATCAAGATCGTGGATACGGGACAAGGTATATCGGCAGAGCATCTCAATAACGTGTTCAAGCCGTTTCATACAACCAAGAGTAATGGTCTGGGTATCGGGCTTGCCCTGGCACAACGTGTCGTGGAGCAGCATGGGGGCAAGATTGAACTCACCAGCCGCGAAGGCCAGGGGACCGAGGTCGTTCTGCTGTTGCCCATAGTGAGGTAACCGATGTCTTACGGTGTGCTCATTATTGAAGACGAGGCCACACTGGCCAAGAACATGAGGATCTACCTCAGGGGACATGGTTATGACGTCCATATTGTCGGGAGCCGAAAGGAGGGACATCAACAGGTTGAGTCCTTTAAGCCTGATGTCGTTCTTCTGGATCTCCAACTGCCGGACGGAGATGGTTTTGACATCCTTGCCCATGCCCACGACCTGAATTCTCAGATCAAGGTGATCGTGATGACGGCACATGGCGACGTTAGGCTGGCCATCGATGCCATGAAAGCTGGGGCATACGATTACCTGAGCAAGCCTGTGGTGTTGAGCGAGTTGAAGATCCTGATAGACAAGGCGGTTGAACGACATCGCCTGGAGGATACTCTCTCTTACTACCGGGAAAGAGAAGCCAGCAGAGGTGACCTAGACAGCATAGTGGGCAACTCGGAAGCTGTACGAGCATTGAAGAAACGAATCAGACAGCTCATCCAGGCTGAGGAGGATTTGAAGGATCAAAGTCTTCCGGCCGTACTCATCACAGGCGAGACAGGTACCGGAAAGGAATTGGTGGCCCGGGCTCTTCACTACAACGGAGCTCGTAAGAACCAGCCTTTTGTGGAAGTCAACTGTGCCGCCATTCCCTCCACCCTTCTGGAAGCGGAGCTCTTTGGTTATGAGCAGGGGGCCTTCACGGACGCCAAAGGACGAAAGCCCGGACTGTTTGAGGCTGCCGACGGGGGTACCCTGTTCCTCGATGAGATCGGTGACATCGAGTTGGTCCTACAGGCCAAGCTGCTACAGGCGTTGGAGAAGAAGGTGGTCCGAAGGTTGGGCAGCCTTCGGGACAAAAAGGTGGATGTGCGCATAACAAGTGCCACCAATCAGCCACTGGAGACCCTCATGAAGGAAGGGAAGTTCCGTGCCGATCTTTACTTTCGCCTTTGTGTGATCAATATCGAGTTGCCACCTCTTCGGAATCGCGGAGAGGACATCCTGCTTCTGACCCGGCATTTTCTGGAGCTGCACTGTCGTCGCTACGGAAAGAAGACAAAGCAGCTGAGTCCGGCGTCCGAGCAGTTGCTTTTAGAGTACTCCTGGCCCGGAAATGTTCGAGAACTTCGCAACAGTGTGGAACAGCTGGTCCTTTTGTCCCAAAACGAGGTCCTTGAGCCTAGGGAGTTCACCTTGGTTTCCGGCTCCGATGCTCCTTGCCCAGAGTTGGAAACCGGCCAATTTATTCTACCTTCTCAGGGACTCTCTCTGCAGGAACTCGAGCAAGACCTGGTATTGCAGGCACTGGAAGCAACCTCATGGAATGTCACCCGGGCAGCCAAACTGTTGGGTCTGACTCGGGACGCCCTGCGCTACCGGATGGAGAAGTACAGTTTTCACTCCCCTTCCATCTCCCCATAGAAGGAACTCAACCTGCGGCTATCGGGCTTCACGAATTCAATGAAGTCTCCTTCAGAAGTGTTCCACCTAGCCCACACCTAGGAGCACCTCCGGAGCTCCGGGGTGGCCAAAAGCCCATCAAACTCCGAAGGGCGCGGTCTCCGGAGCCCTGAAAGGGCGCCAGGGAATAGCCCAGGGTGAAGCCCTGGGTCCACTGTTTCTCAAAAGCTCAGTCCGTGATCTCGGGCAAAGCGTCTTTCCACCTTTCGATCACCGCCCGCTTCACGTCGGGCGAGGCCTCCACCACTTCTGGAAAGTCGTCGATACGTTCCCACGGTCGGCAGGCGTCGATCACGACCCGGTTGTTGAAAACAGGTTTTTCTCGCGGATAACTCATCGGATCCAGAGCAGTACTCCAGCAGCGCTTGAGCACTTCCAAATCGACTGCCGGATCCATCCGACTGCACATTGCCCAGAGCACCCGGTTGGTGTCTGTGGGATCAATATCATCATCGACTACGATCGTCATACGGTTGGCATAGGCACCGGCATGGCACTGGCAAGCAGCAAGTCCTACCTGTTTTGAATGGCCGCCGTATAACTGCTGGATGGATAAGATCAGAAGCATCCGGCTACCGCCAGCTTCATGAGCCCAGACTCCCTTGATACCGGGAATGCCCGCCTGTTTGAGCTGTTCCCAAATGGTTGCAGACCGTAGAATCCCCCGGTAATAGGTATCGTCGTTAGGAGGCAGTGACGGCAAATTACCGAGAATGATCGGGTCATTGCGGTGGCGGATTGCCTCGATCTTGATGATCGGTGCGGGCCTCATTCCTCCAGCGTAGTAGCCCAACCACTCCCCAAACGGCCCTTCATCGCGCAGCTCACCGGGAGGCACCTTGCCTTCAATAACGATCTCGGCAGTAGCGGGTATGGGCAAGCCAGTGATCTGGCTTTCGATCACCTCAATGGGTTCCCCCTTTAATCCCCCTGCCACCTCAAACTCACTCACACCGTGAGGAATTTCCAGGCCAGCTACGAAAAACAAGCTGGGATCGTGGCCACTAGAAACAGCTATGGGACAGCCTTCTCCTCTGGCCCAATATTTTTCCATGATCAACCGGCCGTGTTTGCCAGGGGAGATATACAGGCCTGCCGTTTTCTTGTCATGGACTGCGACTCGATAGACGCCAATATTGACCCAGTCGGTGTCAGGGTCCTTCTGTATGACCAAGCAACCCGTGCCAATGTATCGGTTCCCGTCATGCTGGTGCCACTTAGGTGCCGGAAAGGCCAGCAAATCCACATCATTTCCAGTTTGAATATTTTCATTAACAGGACCATCTTGGACCATTCGAGGCGGGAGCGTCGGATACCCTTTCGCATACTGCCTCCAAGCATGGACCAGCTCCATCTGGCTGGCTTCTGGTGGCAGACCCAGTGTCAAGGCAATGCGCTTGTTTGACGTCAAGGTGTTGGCCAGGACTCGAAAACCCTTTTGATGTCCTTTAATCTCATCAAAGAGAAGCGCAGGCAGGTTCATCCGGCGTTGATACTGGTCAACAATCACGCCGAGTTCTACGTCCCAGTCCACACCGCACACAGTGCGCAGTTCACCCTGGGTATCCATGGTCTCTATCCATTCACGTAAATCCCCCATAAATAGTTTTCACCTCCATTTTGCACAGGATTGAGCCGTCAAACTTCGGCACTACTTGTTGTAATCGCCCTGGTCTGAGCTCTCGGTTGGTCCTTTAAAACCCGGATTATGCATAGGTTCTTGTCACGAAGCGACGTAGGGGCGAGCCGGTGGCTTGCCACGAGTGGCTCGCCCGAACAGTTCGGATGGCAAAACCGAAGCCACACTGGTAAAGAATGTGCTACCCATGCGGTTCGGGTCAGCCACCGGCTGACCCCTACGGGTACGTTGAGGAGGCCGGGGGCACCCGCGCTTGCGGGTCGCGCGGTCGGTGCAGCACGACGGAGCATTGCGCAGATGCAGTAGACCGGGTGTGAGAAATGCGGGCTAACTACTTTTTTCGTGACTATTTGTTCTGAGATCACAGTTGAAAGAGCCGTCTAGCGTTCTGATGGTAGATCTTCCTTTTGACCCTCTGGGAAGCCTTCATCTGTGTAATGGCGCCTATAGTGTGGGCAACATATTCGGAACCACCTACGGTGTCAAAGGGCATGTCCGTGGCAAACAAAACCCGATCCTCACCAAAAAACCTCAGGCCACACTCTAGGGCTGCGGCCGAGCCAGTGGTGACCGTATCTGCATGGAACATGGAAAGATAGTCATGCGGGTGCCTGCTCAGCTTTTGGAATAAGGCCTTTCCGCCGGGCGTTTTTCCCATCTTATCAAACCCTTCGCGAATTCTTTGTTCCAGATAAGGAACAATACCCCCGAGATGGTGGGTCAAGATCTTGAGATTAGGATACTTTTCAAAGAGACCGGTACACACCAGCCGAGTCATGGCAACTGCCGTGTCATAAGGCCATCCAAGTGTCCGCCACATCTGATAGCGAGATTCCTTTTCGGCTGGGTAATCAATAAAGGACGCGTCTCTAGCCGGGTGAAGCAGGATAGGAAGGTCATACTCTGCCATTTTCTCAAAAAGAGATAGAAACTCAGGAGCATCTAGAGCACGGCCACCCATGGGTGTAAAGATCTGTACACCCTTCAGTCCCAACTCCTCGATGGCCCGCTCCGTCTCCTTCAGAGCTGCATCCACATTGTTCATGGGAAGGGCAGCGATGGCTGCCAAGAAACGAGTCGGGTGCTTTGCCACCAGCTCAGCCATCTCATCATTAGCTAGGCGGGCCAGCACGGCTGCACCTTCAGGTGCTGCTAACATCTCCAGAGGAGGATGAGCCAGCGCCAGCACCTGCACGTACTCCTCAAACATATCCATGATCTTGAATCTCGCGGAGAGGTCCCACAAGGCCGGTATGCCTTCGACGAAGGCTTCCAGATTCAATTCAGGAGGGGCTGCCTTTATGCAGGCTTGTCTGTACTTCCCGGGTAAGATGTGGTTGTAGGCGTCAATTTTCATGGGCGAGATAACTTTATTCTGTGGAGGCTCTTAGACCAATGGTGATCCTCTTCTGCTTGACTGGAGAGCGTCTGTTCGACAGAGAACTGTAAAACCATTAACGTGTTTCTCAATAATGCACGTCCAATCATATCGCTAGCTTCCAAAACATTTCTGCGTACTTAGACGTTGATGGGCTCTCTACACGGATCACCTTCTGAATGATCTCTTCAATAACCTTAAGCTTAAGCCGGTTACCTAAATCGTGACACTGGCCTTCTTCAGGAAAGCATTGTCCGTTGGCTTCGTTTTCGACTCACTTTGAGAAGGTGTGCTTCTGACCCCACTTCCCAGGATTCACTAGGTAGCTCTTCACCTCCCTTAAAGCCTCCTGGGAAAGCAACCCCACACTGTGCCCCACTTCCAGACAAGTGGTGATTCCGACAATGGCGAGGAGAGTCACGCCAATCTCAGCCAAACACTCAGCCCCACCCTGCTCCCGGTCCACCATCGTCAAACAATTCGACACACTACAACCGGCTTGCCGGAGTCCGTCAACAAACCCGAGTTTGCTGCCTCCGTCTGTGATGAGATCCTCAACTAGGAGGACCTGGCCTCGAGGTGACCCTTCCACTCTTGATTGTGAACCATGCTCTTTGGGCTTCTTTCTCACGTAGACGAATGGTTTGTTCAACCTCTGGGCCAGCCAAGCCCCGAAGGGAATACCAGCAGTTTCACCACCAGCAATACAATCGAACTGAAGTGCCCTTTCTTCGCAAAGGCGATGGGCAAAGCTGGTGAACAGCTCCCGGCTGGCGGGAAAAGAAATAATCTGACGGCAATCGACGTACAATGGAGCCAAAGCTCCTGAAGTCATACGAAAGGGGCGCTCCAGATTAATCTCGATGGCCTTGTGCTGCCAAAGCAGCAAACTAGCCACTTCTGCCGACTTTCTTTCGACCTCTTCCGAAAGCATCTCACCCCCTAATCCAAATAATGTTTTTTATATCGTCGGGAGCTGACAGCATAACTCTAAGATTCAAACACATATGTGAACATGGCAGTTAGCGCCCTGTCGTAGACCTCTCCCCCCAGTGGCACGCCTCTCGTTTTAGACGGCCACGTTGAGTTCATGGGGCAGGCTGGAGTCTTTCGATTTTGTATTCGGTTATAGTTCTTCGGACAGCGCATGTGACGCTATCAGAGAAAAAGTTGATTTGTCAAGAAGGGTCGCGGAGCCGCTGCTGCAGTCCCAATTTGATCCCCTTAGGGTTGGCAAGATCACTTCAAACTGGTAACTTCTTCAGCGTTTTGTCCTATCTCAATTAAGAGGACACGGGCTAGCTGCCAGTGAGTCAAACAGAGCGTTGGGTGAGGAGTGTGTGAGAGACATCACCTGTAAAGTCTTCTCTCAGCACGGATTATGCATAGTCCGGGCTAATACCCGACACTGAATAGAATGGTCTGCGCCCGGTAGCGGGTTTATGGTCATGGGTCTATGCGTTTTCAAGCTCTTCGGCATCGAAATTTCAGACTTTACTTCACCGGTCAACTCCTTTCGATGTCGGGCACCTGGATGCAACGAGTAGCAGAAGGGTGGCTCGTCTATCGTTTGACCCACTCTCCACTTATGTTGGGGTTATTGGCGTTTGCAGGAAGCGCTCCAGCATTATTCTTTTCCCCCGTAGCAGGGGTTATTGCCGATCAAGTGAATCGGCATCGAATGGTGCAAGTGGCCCAGGCACTGGCTATGGCGCAGGCCTGTATTCTGGCTTTGTTCACGCTTCAAGGATGGATCACACCGAACCTACTACTGTTTTTTGCCCTGATCATGGGAACTGTTAGAGCGTTTGCGAATCCAGCCCGACAGTCTTTTCTGGTTGAGTTGATCCCGGCTGAAGATTTGACCAACGCGGTTGCGCTCAGTGCCATATTCAGCAATTTGGCTCGAATTGCGGGGCCAGCTTTGGCGGGTTTTATCGTCGCAGGCTACGGAGAGGGATTCTGTTTCTTAGCCAATGGTCTGAGTTTTTTGCTGACGATCAGTTGTCTTCAACTGATGCGGTTTGGAGAGAAAGAGCGTAGAAATTTCCGCGAGTCGCAATGGGAACTCCTGCTCGAAGGCTTCCAGTACATCAGAAAAAGCCTCCCAATTCGGTCTCTCTTATTTCAGTTTGCAGCGATGAACTTTGCCGGTGCGCCCTACATCACTCTCATGCCTATATTTGCGGGAACAGTATTAGGAGTTGGACCCACGGAGTTGGGCTGGTTGATTACGGCCTCTGGAGCCGGCGCCTTGATCTGTTCAATTGGGTTG
>JAPUKI010000141.1 GCA_027295745.1 Acidobacteriota bacterium | reverse complement strand
ACAAGCCACTCGGAAGAGTTGAGGAGATGGGGAGCATCGATGCTTTCCTGCTCGTGACTTCGCTTTGAAAAGTCAACCAAGACCATCGGATTCACAGCACCATAACTCACCGCCCGGTGTGAGAAATGCGGTGTTAGCCCGGACTTCTCACACCCGCTCTACTGCATCGGCGCAATGATCCGACCTGACTGCGTTGCGCGACCCGCTTGCGGGTCACGCCTTGTCAGGTCGGCCCTTCCGCCACTTCGTGACGACCCGGTGTGTGAGAAATGCGGGCTGTTAGCTCAGAGCGCCGTGGAGAGTCAAGGTGCCAAAGTTGATGATTAAAACAGCTTTCCCCTCAAATCTGCCGTGACCCGGGTTAATGTCAATCGTGAGGTGTTCGACGGCTTCACTGGTTCTGGTAAACATGGAGTCCAGCTTGATTAACCGGGAAGTGTCGAGAGTCTCTCCCCGACCCACCTGCCCAGGGTAGAGTGCCAGAGTCCAGTCCTCTGCACTGTTTTTAACGACACCGATGATGAGGTCACCGGCCGGGATGACTGTCGATCCTACTCTCAGCTCTCCAGACAAGTTCAAGCCGGGTGAACGGGGTGTGAGAAAGCTGCCGATAGCAGCGCCTTGGGTATGCTGTTCATTGGCTGGAACGGTTTGGTAAGAGATGGTAGCCTCGACTCCTCCCGGCAGCTGAGCGATAACCTTCTTGTTAAAGTGGGGGTGCGCCATCAGAACACTCGCTCCCACCAGGACCAATACGAAAACTCCGAATTTCCTCACGATTCTCCCTCCTTAGTTTGGGTTCATTAGTCGCGGTGATCATAGCACAAGCCAGAGCCGTCAGCCCGGATCCTTTATCGATCCTCTTTTGAAGTGGCAGGACCATCCTCCAGCGTCCTGCCCCAACAGACGTTATCGTATTTATGGAACGAGGCACTAAGTACTCATTTTGGATCGTAAGAAGTGCAGGAGTTGAGTCTGCTCCTTCGCTTCCGGCTGAAGGAACTCCACTGCAATGGAGTTGATATCTCTAACAATGATAGTTCCCTTGTATTCCTTTCGTTTGACTGAATCTGAGCGCACAACCCATCCCACGGCATTCAACTTTTCTAAGGAGGGCAACTCCAGGTTCAACTCCAATTTATCCCCCACTTGCAGTGGAAGCTTGGTGTCAAACGCCAAACCGGCGACACTGATATTTTTAGTCTTGCAGTCAAGAAGCTTGGCACCGATGAGTGCAGTGTCGCCGGCGTCAATCACGGTTCCGGACAAGGGGACTTGCACGCGGACTCTGTAGGATTTCCTCCGCTGTGTTGTGACCTTTTTGCTGGCAATCGAAAGGTCCACCTTTCGATTGCCGGGACCGTGAATCTTGACAACCTGTGCCTCCCAGCGATAGACAACGGACCCTTCATCCCAGTATTTGATCCAAACTCGCTCCCCGCTTTGGAAAGGGGTTTCTGAGAGGGGTCCCGAGAGCTCCAGGGAGAGGCTCCTTGGGGAGACTGTTGCAACAGTGGCCGCGAGTGCCTCCCTGGACTTCTCTTGAATAGATAATGCCCAACCGGCCTTCAAGTAATGGTTGAGCTTTCGAGTCCCCTTTTCACTCATTTTTCATCCCAAATACAGAGTAACGCCCTGTGCACCTTATCTTCAACCCTGAGGCGCTCAGTGCATACGCAGATTAATGAACAAACCCGGCCAGCGGCCAGGGGCTCATCACAGGACCCCGGTTTTTCTTGGTAACATTGAAATAGTTGGAGGAGAAGATCATGAACAAATACTGTCTGCCACTCATTGCTCTGTTACTCGGCTTGAACGTGGCAGTGTATGGGGCGGATGAAAAGATTCGGATCTATGTCACCGACAGTGACTCGTGGGCGGTGAGCGGAGGCTTTTATGGCAATGATGGCACTGGCGGCGGGTCCACTCGTGGAGGAGCTCGGCCTCAAACAGCTGAGATCATCAAAACCTTCAACGAGCGCTGCCCGGAACTGACGGTGACCATTGGGAAGGAAAAAGCCAATTATATCATCCTTTTGGACCACGAAGGCGGCAAGGGAATCGTTCGAAAGGACAACAAAGTAGCCGTTTTCAATGAAGAAGGTGATGCTATTTTCAGCGGCTCAACCCGGAGCTTGGGAAACTCAATCAAGGATGCCTGCCAGGCAATTCCAGAGGAAAGGGAAGAGTTGGCCCAATCCGAAGGGTTGTAAGGACGAAGAAACTTCTCACAGCTTTCGTGCAGTCGTGCAGTCGTACCATTTTCAGGGTGAGATCCCTTCATTCCCCGGCTAGGCAAATGGGTGGTCAGATTCTCCCTCGAGAACCGGAATGTCTTCGAATTCAACGGCAAAGCCGTACCCTTCTCCTGGCAGCACCTCGACCCGGAGAATAGTTCCACTAGCCTTAAACACTATTTCTGCCTGCTTGTCTTCAGGGGCCCAGCCGAGATGTAACTCGATCTTGTCACCGGAATTGGGGCGACTATTTGTCAGGCAATAGGCACCCCATGCACTAATATTTTTAGCCCTCACCTCCATTTTGGATTCTTTTCCCTGGATGTTAACTATAGCCTCTCCCGTCATTTGTACTGCAATCCGTGTATCTTCCCTTTGTTCCCTATTCACCAGACCATCCTTTCACTGCGAGTTGACACGGATCTAAAGACCATTTTCAGATCCAGGACAGATGCAGTTCACCCCTTGAAAACCCTGGAGCCGGCGAAGGGAATTGAACCCCCAACCTACGCATTACGAATGCGTTGCTCTACCGTTGAGCTACGCCGGCCCAAAGTCAGAGTCTACAATAACCAGGATAAATAGGGGAAGCCACGGGTGGCTTCCCCGAGACTGCCCTGCAATCCCACTGCTTTATCACCATGCTGGCCTTATGTCCTTGCCGCTGTGACTCCGAACGCCTTCTGAGCCTTTCTCCGTAGTTGGCCAGTTTCCATTGCCTTGTCACGTACCAAGGCTTAATATGGAGGGGAAAATCACACCCAAATTGAGGGAGTCTATGCTCGGCAAGACCATTTCCCACTATAAAGTTCTTGAAAAGATCGGCCAGGGCGGCATGGGCGAGGTGTACCGGGCCGAGGACACCAACCTGAGCCGTGAAGTCGCCATCAAGGTGCTGCCGGAGCAGTTCACCCAAGACCCAGAGCGGCTGGCTCGCTTTGAACGGGAAGCAAAGCTTTTGGCCTCACTCAATCATCCCAACATTGCTGCCATCTATGGCTTTGAGCACTCCGATGACTTTCACTTCCTGGTGTTGGAGTTGGTCCCAGGCGACACCCTGGCTGAGCGACTGGCCAAAGGCCCTTTGCCTGTTGAGGAAGCCCTGGATATATGCCGTCAGATTGCCGAGGGGGTAGAAGCGGCTCACCAGAAGGGCGTCATCCATCGAGACCTCAAACCCGCCAACGTGAAAGTCACCCCTGAGGGCCAGGTCAAAATCCTGGACTTTGGGCTAGCCAAGGCCTTTGAGGCTGAATCCATTCCGGTTACTGACTTTTCCCAATCCCCAACGCTGACTGAGGAGATGACCAGAGCCGGGGTCATTTTGGGTACTGCGGCCTATATGAGTCCCGAGCAGGCCCGTGGGAAGCCTGTGGACAAGAGGGCGGATATTTTTGCTTTTGGAAGTGTGCTTTTTGAATTGCTGACAGGTAAGAGGGCGTTTGAAGGAGAGACGGTTACTGACACCATAGCATCAGTACTCAAAGGCGAACCAGAGTGGGATCTGTTGCCCCAGAGTATCCCCAGCACCATCCGGTTTCTTATCAGTCGCTGCTTGCAAAAAGATCCCGGAAAACGCCTTCAGCACATTGATGGTGCCAGGATTCTCATCGAGGAGGCATTGAGCGGAGCTACAACGGCATCGCAGATTGGGTTGAGCAGTGCCATTCAACCTCCACTCTGGAGGAGGGCGATTCCGTGGAGCATTGCCGTGGCAGCAATTGTTACAGGAGTTAGCATTGCTTTCTGGAGTTCTCCGCAGCCTCTCTCGCCCCCCTCGACTAAATTTGTAATCACCCCTTCACTGACAGCACCTTTGGCAAACACCATTGACAATGACCTGGCCATTTCAGCGGATGGGAGGCAGCTTGCTTATTTGGCTGTAGGAGAGAGAGGGAACCAACTCTACCTGCGCTCACTCAGTGATTTTGTGGACAAGCCGATCCCTGGGACTGAGGGCATTAATTATGGGAGTTCGTTTTTCTCCCCCGATGGAGCGACTTTGGCGTTCTTTGCGGGAAATGAACTGAAAAAGGTTTCGCTCGTAGCAGGATCACTCGTCACTATTTGTGACTGTCCACTTGGGCGGAGTGGAAGTTGGGGTTCTGACGACACGATAGTCTTCTCGGCTGACCACGAGCTGGGTCTAGCTCTCTACCGTGTCTCTGCCGCTGGAGGTGAGCGGGAGATCCTGGCCACCGTGAGTCCCGATGAGGGGGAGAACTCGTTTACTCTTCCGCAGCTCTTAACCGGCGGCAAGGCCCTTCTCTTTACGATTGAGCGTGGGCCTGGCAAGTCGCAGATTGCTGTGTTGTCCCTAGAGACAGGAGAACGGAAGATCCTCATCGAAGATGGCAGTCAGGCTCAGTACACAAACACAGGACATCTGATCTATGAGCAGGTAGCAACAGGAAACCTGATGGCGGTGCCGTTTGATCTCGCCACACTTGCAGTGACAGGTGACTCAGTCCCTGTCCTTCAGGGAGTCCGACGGACCACCCCAGGCTATCTTGACTACGCCTTATCCGACGAGGGAACGCTTGTGTATGTCCCTGCTCAGGCAGACGTGCAGAGACTCGTCTGGGTAGATCGAAAGGGAACGGAAAGTCTGATCATACAGGACGAAGTCAGTTTCGGAAGCCCTCGCATCTCGCCCGACGGGAAACAAGTGGCCTTGGCTATTACTAAAAGTGGCGAAACGCAGAACATCTGGATTTACGCTTTGGAAAGCGAATCCTTGCGGCGCTTGACGTTTGAGGGAGGCTCCGTGGAGACTTGGTCCCCCGACGGTAAGTGGATCGTCTTCTCAGGGCGGGACAGTGAGGGTCTGCGTGCTATTTCCCGACAACTGGCCGATGGCAGTGGTCCAGTTGAGCACCTTACCGTGCCTACCCCGGCACCACTGCTGCCTGGTTCCCTAACGCCTGATGGGAGTGTAT
>JAPUKI010000140.1 GCA_027295745.1 Acidobacteriota bacterium | reverse complement strand
GACCCCCTCCGCTCAGACCCTCGCTTCCAAGACCTTCTCCGGCGGATGAACCTAGAGCCCTGAGCCTCCGCTTCTCTGAGGAAAACCCTTCCGGCACCGGACACTTGGCCTTCAGGACCCTTGTCCTAACCCTTTGTCCGAGTGGCAAAGCCGCCGCACCACCACCCCGTGCTCCATGGAGCATGATTCGTGGCCTCTGGCTTTTGCATTGCCTTCTAACCCCCTTCGGCGTTAGGATTGAGCAAAGTTCGCGTTGCAGTGAGGGGGCGTTCTATGGTCGGACAGACCCTTAGTCATTTCAAAGTCCTAGAGAAGATCGGCCAGGGCGGCATGGGCGAGGTGTACCGCGCCGAGGACACCACTCTAAAGCGGGAAGTCGCCATCAATGTGCCCAAAGTGAAAATCGGAAATCTTTGGCTAGTTTAAAACCAGGGAGGTTTAGAGAACAATGAAGACGCAAAGGTATGCTTCTATTCTGTTGTTGTCCGTTGTGCCCCTGTTCCTGAGCAACCGTTTAGCTCAAGGCGCTGGGCTGGAAGCGGACATGGTCATCTATAATGGAAAGATCCTCACAGCGGACAGCCCAGATCCTGATAATTTCACGATTGCTCAAGCAGCTGCCGTCTATGACGGAAAATTCATTGGGGTGGGGAGCAACGAGGAGGCCCTGGCGTTGGCCGGGCCCAATACCCAGAAGATTGATCTGGAGGGAAGGACGGTGCTGCCAGGCCTAATCGACAGCCATTCCCACATTTATTCTTATGGCTCGCACTTTTTCCCAGCAGGAATCCGGATCGATCATGGTGGTTGGAGCGACCTTCCCATCGTTTGGACAAACAAAGATGACTTTCTCAGGCAAATCCGAGCCCGCGCCCTCCAGAAAAAGCCCGGCGAGTGGATTATTACTTCGCCCCGGGGTGGCATAGGGGGAGGTAATACTGTACTGGAGCTACAGAGGGGGGAGGTCACCCGTTTTGACCTGGACAAAGTCACTCCTGACAACCCGGTGTTTGTGGAGTGGACCGAGGAGGGGCTGGTCAACACGAAGGCTCTTGAACCTCTACTGGAGCGATATCCCGCTGTCAGGGGTGTACGCCGCGATGACCGGGGTATTCCAACCGGAAGGTTGGGTGGAGAGGCTGCGAAGACGTTGAAATACGACTTTTATCCCCAGATTCCTCTGGAAAAGTTGGGTCCCTACTACTATCTGGAGATGGAAGAATTCGCAGCTCAGGGTGTGACAACGATTTCTAGCCGAATGAATCCACGCCACCTGGCCGCCTATTCCTGGCTGAATGCCCGGGGAAAAATGCCGCTGCGCATCGCTTACAGTTCAGAGGCGGTGAGCCTGAATCCGAACGCGGAAGCCACGCTCAGCCGCCTGCTCGGCCTGCAGGGTGGCACCGGCGAGAACATGTGGGGGGCGGGAGATGACAAGTTGTGGATGGTCGGGCTGGCCGCCACCTTCCAAATTGACGGTCAACCGTCTCTCGCCACTGCTTGCATGAGTAAGCCCTATCCGCGCGAGTCCCTGAACTTCCCCTTGTGGCAGTTTCAGTTTTATGGTCCCTACGGGATTTGTCGCCTGGACTCTCCAGACTTCCGGGACGTAGAGGCCTTCCGGGCAGCGGCCAAATATGGGTTTCGGACCACGGCAATGCATACGGCCGGAGACCGGGCGCTTGAACAGTATTTGGACTTGGTGGAAGAGCTGAGCCAAGAATATCCGGATATCGTAGAGCGCCGATGGTCTATTGACCATTGCCGATTTCTGACTAATGAGCACGCCGAAAGGGCGAAAAAGCTTGGCCTCGTTTTTGCCTGTGGTCCCAAGTACGTCTATGGAGGGGATAAGGGCGATATTGGTGTCTTTAAAGAGATCTTCGGTCAGGATGTGGCCTCCGATTCGGTTGTGCCTTTGCGCAGGCTGCTCGACCACGGCTTGCGGACAACCATCCACCTGGACCAGCACGGCTTCTATTCTTTTCTGGCTTTGGAAGTGGCGGTAACCCGAAAGGATGTCACTGGGAAGGTCTGGGGACCCCAACAGAGGGTCAGCCGGCGCGAAGCCCTTTACATGCTCAGCCGCTGGAGTTCGGAATATGTGCTGCGAGAGGACTTCCTGGGCAGCATTGAGCCCAACAAGGCCGCCGATTTTGTGGTTCTCGATCAAGACTTCTTGACGGTGCCTGAAGATGAGATCGCCATGATCAATCCACTGCTGACCGTAATGGGCGGCAACATCACTTATACACAGCCCACCTTCGCAACCCAGCTGGATTTGCCGCAGGTGGGATTCCGGGGAAACCCGACCTGGTGGAAGCGAGGAACCCCAGAAGAAGCTCGCCGAGCCACAGCACCCTAGCCCGGATTATGCATAGGTTCTCGCCATGAAGCAACGAAAGCGCGGGCCTGACCAGGGGCGCGACGGAGCCCCTCTGGGCGCGCAACGGGGAGCTGTTCTACTGCAACGAAACCGGCGACCGGATGATGGCCGTTGACATCACGACCGAGCCCACCTTCAGAGCAGGCACTCCCAGGCTGCTCTTTGAAGGACGTTACCAGCAGAGCACCCAAGGGTTTCTACCCTATTACGATGTCACAGCCGACAGCCAGCGGTTCGTGATGGTCCAAACGCAGCAGGGAGCAGGGGCGACGCCAATCCACGTCGTCCTCAACTGGTTTGAAGACCTCAAACGCCTGGTGCCGACGGGGGGAGTAACCGCAAGCTTAGTGTCTCGTTCCATAAATACGATGATGTTTGCTGATGGGGCTTGCGAGGGGAGATCAAGGAGCGAGGAGGAGGCGATGCAGGGACATCGGCGACGACGAGTGACCCGCA
>JAPUKI010000014.1 GCA_027295745.1 Acidobacteriota bacterium | reverse complement strand
GAGTGTCGTCGCCAGGTTTGGGCATCCTCTTTGGACCAGCGGGCAATCTCGGATTCCGTCTGCTCCAGATCGGCAAACAAGGTCAGGCTTTCCCCATCCTGCTTCAGGAGACTGCTTTGCACAGGGGGATGGATATAAACGGTATTGGCGTTGACGAGGCCCAGATCCTCATAGATAGGAGTGACCTGCACGGTATCGTGATAGTAGGCACCGGTGTTGTGCCAGCAACCCGGAATGGTAAACTCCTCGGTGGAGAGACCTCCACCGGATTCCAGACGACGTTCGCAAACGACTACACTTAAGCCTGCCTTGCCCAAGTAGTTTCCCAACACCAGACCGTTCTCGCCTGCCCCAATAACGATGGCATCAAATGTGTCTTCACTCATAATTTCATATCCGTCTTCCGCTATGCATTCCTATTTGAATCGACATCTATATATACAAAATCTCCTCGCGGCAAGCAATGAGGAATCCCTCGATGACACGGTTCAAGTGGCGGTGAGCATCATTGGGACTGCCAGGGCCAAAGGGAGCTACTGGCACCTGAGTGGAGTTTGGGTTAATCTGACCCGGATAGAGTGTTCCGTCGGATGAACAGGAGGAGAGAAGAATGAAACGTCCCGTTCACTTTGAAATTCTCGCTGATGATGTTGAAAAGGTGGCTGAGTTCTATCGTGAAGTTCTGGACTGGAAAATTTCCCTTTGGGAGGGTCCTCAGCCCTACTGGCTGGTCAACACAGGCCCCGACGAAACGTCCGGTATTAATGGCGGCCTCATGCACCGTCACTTTTCGCAGCCGGTGATCAACACCATTGAGGTGGATTCGCTCGAGGAGATGCTGACCAAGGTCGAAGAAGCCGGTGGGAAGAAGATTCAGGGTCCCGTCGAGATCCCGGATGTGGGTCTTCACGCCTACTGCCAGGATCCGGAGGGGAACATCTTCGGTTTGATCCAGCCGGCGGCGTAGTTCGTGCGGTCGTGCAGTTGTGCCTATGACAGTTCGTAGGGGTCCCTCAGTGGCTTGTCATAAGTGACTGACCCGAACTGTCAGGACTTGCAAAGTTCGGAGCCAAACTGGTGAAAATCGTGCCGCTCGTTCGGTTCGGGCGAGCCATCGGCTCGCCCCTACGATGAGTTGGGTCAACTCGGCAGGCCCGATTACCGATAGGGACTCACGACAGCAAGAAGGCACGACCAGCAGTCCGCCTTTGTGAAAGATTCTTGCCCTAAATGCACATTGGAAACCGGATTCGGCATCAACTTTGGGGGTCAGGGTTATGGACCCCAGCACTTCCTTTTTTGACAGTAGTGCTCCTGGGAGCCTGGGGATCCCCTGCCTCAGCCCAAACCAGCGACAAGCGAGTCTCGGCGGTTTACATTGAGTCCGCTATTGTGGTGGATGGGAACCTTGACGAACCGGAGTGGCAGCTGGTCGAGCCGGCCAGGGACTTTATTCAAAAGGAGCCGCATCAAGGAGAACCGGCCACAGAGCCTACCGAAGTCAGGATTCTCTATGACAACGATACCCTCTACCTGGGGATCTTCTGTTTCGACTCCGCCGGCGCAGAGGGAATCGTGCTCACGGATATCACCAGAGATTACAGCGATTCCACAAATGATCACTTCGCCGTGGCGCTGGATACGTTTGATGACGATCGCAATAGCTTTTTGTTCGCCACCAACCCCGGGGGCGCCAAAAGGGACGCCCAATCCGGTGCCCAGGGCAGTCCTAACTTTGATTGGGACGGCATCTGGCACGTGAAAGCCCGGATCACCGAATCGGGCTGGCAGGCAGAAATGGCGATCCCCTTCAAGACCTTGCGCTTTCGAGAAGGAGAGCATCAGACCTGGGGCGTGAACTTCGTGCGCCGGGTTCGCCGCAAAAGCGAAGACTCTCACTGGTCCCCCGTCCCCCGTCCTTACCGGCTGGTGGGAGTTCAATTTGCCGGGGCTCTAGAGGGTCTTGCCGGGATTCGCCAGGGCCGAAATCTGAACATTAAGCCCTACCTGTCGGCTCCCCTGACGCGTCGAGACGGAGACGACGTGGATTTCATGCCGGAAGTGGGTGTAGACGTCAAATATGGAGTCACTCCGGGACTCACACTGGACCTGACGGTGAACACCGACTTTGCCCAGGTGGAAGCGGATGAGCAGCAAATCAATTTGACTCGTTTCAGCCTCTTCTTCCCCGAGAAGCGGGAGTTTTTCCTGGAAAATTCCGCCATCTTCCAGTTTGGCAAGGTGCAAATGGGTTTCGGCCCCGGCGGAGATTTGATCCCTTTTTTTACCCGGCGAATTGGTATTTCCGAAGGCCGATTGGTTCCCATCCTGGGAGGGGCTCGTCTGACGGGTCGCATGGGTCGTTATACTTTGGGAATCCTCTCCATACAAGCCGATGAGTTTGAGACAACACCTTCCACCAATTTTTCGGTGGTGCGCCTTCGGAGAGATATCTTGAGCCGCTCAGAGGTGGGTGGCATTTTCGTCAACAAGCACGACACCGACGGACGCTTCAATCGCACCTTTGGGGCCGATGTGAACCTCAGGTTCCTCACCTATCTGGAAATCAATTCCTCTGTACTGAAAACCGACACCCCAGGGATTGAAGAACAAGAGTGGGCCAGCGATTTCACTGTGACCTGGAACGATCCCAAGCTCGAGGTGGAAGGCAAATACCTTTCCATCGAAGATAACTTCAATCCGGAAGTGGGTTTTGTGCCCAGGGTAGGGATGCGCAAAAGCCGAGGAAAGTTTGCCTTCAAACCAAGACCCGAGAGCGTCTCCTGGATTCGGGAATTTAAACCCTCCGTTTCACTGGACTACATCACCGACCAGGAGAACACCCTGGAGACTCGGGTCTTCAACACCCGTTTTTCCACTCTCTTTGAGGACAGCAGTCGCCTGGAGTTCGCTCGCAATGCCCGCTTCGAACGTCTGGATGAGCCTTTTTTCATTCGACCCAACCAACCCATCCCGGTGGGGGATTATCACTTTGATGAGTACTCGGCTTCTTTTACCAGCAACCAGAGCCTTGTATTCAGCGGCAATGCCGGGGTCACAACTGGGAATTTCTTTGATGGCGAAAAGGACTCCTACAGCCTGGGGTTCCTCCTTCAGCCCGGCTACCGTTTTAACACAGATGTCTCCTGGAGCTTCGATGACGTTCGCCTTCCTTCGGGGGACTTCACCACCAATCTGGTGACCACGCGTCTGCGTTATTCCTTCACCACCACCATGTTTCTCAATGCCCTGATCCAATACAACAGCAACCTCCGGGAGTTTTCGAGCAACATTCGCTTTAATTTTATTTACAAGCCTCTAAGCGACTTCTTCCTGGTGTACAACGAACGACGAAGCAGCACAGGAGAGGTGAGGGAGAGAGCCCTCATCGCCAAGCTGACCTACCTCTTTGATTTTTGATCAGTGACACGCTCGTAATTGCCAAAAGGACCCCTGTAAATCAACAAGTTGAGAGGAGTCTGGCACCGATAGCACTGACCCCGGCAGGTCTCGACCCCGTAAAGCCCCACGTCCTCCATCCTCGGCTGGCCGAGCCATGGTTAATTCGGTGCCAGACCTCTCTTAAAGCCTTGCTTTATGGGGCCAATTTCCGGAATTACGTGCGTGTCACCGATTCTGGCACGCTGCGCTAGGACCAGAAGACGGAGCGGTCGATCTGGGCAATGGAGGTACGACCCGTCGAGGCCATTGTCATCTCCAACTCTCTGCGCAAAATCTCCAGGACGCGGCTGACCCCCGGGGCTCCTCCGGCGGCCAATCCGTAGCGATAGGGACGGCCAATGAGCACTGCTTTGGCTCCCAGCGCCAGGGCCTTAAAGATATCAGTGCCTCGCCGAATGCCCCCATCGATCAGGACGGGAATGCGCCCGTCCACCTTTTCCACAATCTCAGGCAATGCTTCGATGGTGGCCTGTGATGTGTCCAGGTTGCGCCCTCCGTGATTGGAGACAATCAAACCATCCACCCCTTCCTGAATGGCCCGCTCAGCATCCTCTGCATCGAGGATTCCCTTCAACAGCAAGGGCACCTGGGTAAAGGAACGCAGCCAATCGATATCCTTCCAGGTCAGGTTGGGTTCGCGGGATGCACTGAAGATATCACTCTCAACGCTGGTCGATCGTTTCATGCCTTGCAGAAGGGGCTGACCTCCTCCGCCGGATGGA
>JAPUKI010000139.1 GCA_027295745.1 Acidobacteriota bacterium | reverse complement strand
AACACTCCTGATGCTGGCCGAAGCGGCACGGCATTTTAAAGCTCAGGGAACGGGAGGGGACGTGGTGGTGATTACCAGTAAGAATGTCTTTGCGCCAGGAGCGCAATTCGGGGCTTACAGTGCCACCAAAGCTGCAGCTCACCAACTGGCCCGGGTCGCCAGCCTGGAATTGGCCCAGATCGATGTCAGAGTGAATATGGTCTCGCCCGACGCGGTGTTCTCGGAAGGGGATCGCAAGTCCGGCCTGTGGGCGGAGGTGGGACCGGACCGTATGCGCAGCCGGGGGCTGGATGAAAAGGGACTGGAAGAGTATTACCGGAGCCGAAATCTGTTGAAGGCCAGGATTACAGCAAGTCACGTGGCCAAAGCGACCCTCTTTTTCTGTACTCGCCAAACGCCCACCACGGGAGCCACCATTCCGGTGGATGGCGGTCTGCCGGAAGCAACGCCAAGGTAAACTTGGAAATTCCAAATCCTAAATTCCAAATTCCAAACAAATTCCAAATTCCAAACCTGACCTCAGTCCTCAGTCCTCCTTCCGCTGTCAGTTGTCAGCTGTAATCTAGTCAGCAATGATTGCCCATTTAAAGGGCGTGCTCACTGAGAAATCGGCGGGTTGCGTGGTGGTGGATGTTCGCGATGTGGGTTATGAGGTGGTGATTCCTTTTTCCACCTATTACGAGCTGGGAGAGGTCGGCGACACTGTCAGTCTGCGCATCTATACTCACGTCAAGGAAGATGCCTTTCAACTGTATGGCTTTCTGACGAGGAAAGAGAAGAGGCTCTTCACGCGGCTGATTCAGATCTCGGGAATTGGCCCCAAGCTGGGGGTGACGATTCTCTCAGGTATGCCAGTGGGCGAATTTGTCGAGGCGGTGACGGATGGGGATGTGCTCAAGCTGAATGAGATCCCGGGAGTTGGAAAGAAAACCGCCGAACGCCTCGTCCTGGAGATGAGGGACAAGGTCGTGGAGTTGTTTCCCGAGCTCGAGGAAGCCACCTTGGACAGTGGAGTCGGCTCTCTTCAGGTGGATGTGGTCTCGGCTCTGGTCAATCTGGGCTATGCCAAAAATACTGCCGAGAGGGCAGTTTCCAGGGCAAGGAAAGAAGGGCAGATGGACTCCTTCGAGGCACTTTTGAGGCAGTCGCTGAAAAAAGTCCGGGCTTAGACGAAAATGGAAACAGAAGAGCGCATCATGGATCCCTCCCACCGGGAGGAGGAGATCACCTTTGAGAATAGGCTCAGACCTCGATTCTTGCGGGACTTCATCGGCCAGCAAAGGATTAAGGACAGCATCAAAGTCGCTGTCGAAGCGGCTCGACAGCGGAATGAGGCCCTGGACCATGTCTTGCTTTTCGGCCCTCCCGGACTGGGGAAAACCACACTTGCCCACATCATTTCCACTGAGCTGAATGTGAATTTCCGCTCGACTTCGGGACCGGCCATTGAAAAGCGGGGTGATCTGGCAGCGATTTTGACGAATCTGGAGGCCCACGACGTCCTCTTTATCGATGAAATCCATCGTCTGCATCCCTCCATCGAAGAGATCCTCTATCCCGCCATGGAGGATTTTCAGATCGACATCATTATTGGCGAGGGTCCTGGAGCCCGTTCCATCAAGATTGATATTCCTCAGTTTACGCTGGTCGGAGCCACCACCCGAACGGGACTGTTGACCTCCCCTCTGCGAGGTCGATTCGGGATTATTCAGCGTTTGGATTTCTACACGCTGGAGAGCCTTGCCACCATCGTCCGCCGCTCGGCTGATATTCTGGATGTTGTCATCGATGAGAAGAGTACTGAGGAGGTGGCCCGGCGAAGCCGGGGGACACCCCGAGTGGCCAATCGTCTCCTCAGGCGGGTTCGCGATTTTGCACAGGTGCGAGCTGAGGGGTCCATTGATTACAAAGTTGCCTGCCAGGGGCTGGATCTGGCCAATGTAGACCGCTTTGGCTTTGATGAGATTGATCGAAAGCTCCTGCTGACGATCATTGAAAAGTTCGGCGGGGGTCCGGTTGGCGTCAACACCATCTCAGCGGCCATTAGTGAAGAGAAGGACGCCATTGAGGATATCTACGAACCCTATCTGATTCAGATTGGATTCCTCAACCGCACGCCGCGCGGTCGCATGGTGACCCCTCTGGCCTACGATCACTTCGGAAAGAAGCCTCATGCCACAGCCCAAGGCTCACCTCAGAAGGGCCTGTTTTCCTGAGAGTCTCGTCGCTAATTCACTGAGAATATTTCAAAGTTCTGTACGGGCAGGAAATCAAAGCCGCTCTGGTGACGATAACCGGCCTGCTCCATTTCTGTAAAGAGAAGTTGTCTGGGAGTCCAATGACCTTCCGTAGTCCAAAGACTGAGAATCCCGGTCAGATCGTCTTTCATGTCAACGATTGCCACCCGGCCTTCTGACTTCAGATCTGTCCTTAAGTTGGAAAAATAATCCACCCTGCGCCCTATAATATGGTGGTAAGTGTTGCAGAGAAAGACGAGATCAATGGTGCCGTCCGGCAAAAGGGGATCTTCCAACTCAGCCAGGATCACCACAACATTGAAAGCGCCGTTTTCGTTGACCAGATATTCCAGTTCTTCCGTGATATCCATATCAACATCCACAGCATACACTCGACCGGTGGGACCCACTGCCTCTGCCAGGAGGAATGTGAAATAGCCTCCCCCGGCACCGATATCGGCGACATGATCTCCCAAGTTAATTTTGAGGGACTCGATCACCTGCTCGGGAAGTTGCCAGCCCGCTCTGTCATAGAGGGTCCAGAAATCCAGTTTGGACAGGCCTGAACAACCGGTCAAACAGGTCAAAAGGGCTATGACCAGGATTGTTTTCTTCACAGGCTTATGACGCCTTGTCGTCCCTTTCTCCACCGGTCTCTGGTTCAAGAATGACCAGCGGGATCTCCCGTCTGGTTCTCCGTTGGTAGGCTGTGTAGCCCGAATGCATCTTCACAAATCGAGGCCACAGGAGCCTCTTTTCATCCTGGGAGCCTTTCCTGGCTGT